>JAHEZC010000103.1 GCA_023251275.1 Parafilimonas sp.
AGAAACTGAAGATTGAAACGGTAATGCCCAATCGTTTAAAGATTGATCTCAATTTCGGTAATATAGATGCACTTGGTAAAAATGTCCCGCAAGGCGGGATGAACGGAACACTTTCTGCAAAATGGTTATTCGGCGCAACGGCGCAAAACCTGAAAGCAAGGGTTGATGCACAATTGTACAGGAGAAAAACATTGTTCCCAAAATTCAAAGACTATGTGTTCGATGATCCTACTGCTTCTTTCGATGCACAATCGAAAACGATCTTCGATGGTACATTAAACGCAGATGGGTTTGCATCTGTCTCTCCAAAATTTGAAGTAGGCGAGAATGCACCGGGGCAACTGCTTGCAAACCTGATGGTAAAAGTGTTTGAGCCCGGAGGAAATTTCAGCATTGATAATTTCTCCATGCCATTCAATCCATATACATCTTATGCAGGCGTGCATGTGCCGGAAGGTGATAAAACCTGGGGCTTTCTGCAATCAGGACAAAATCACCGCTTCGATATTGCGGATGTGGACACCAAAGGAATTCCTGTAAGTGGTGAAACAAATGTAGAAGTGCAGATATACAAAATACAATGGCGCTGGTGGTGGGATAATACCGGCGATGTCTTAACCAATTTCACGCAGGATAAATACAACAAGCTCATTAAAAAACAAACGGTCACGCTGAATAATGGCAAAGGGTATTACAACATTAATATAAGCGATGATGATTGGGGTCGTTATCTCATTTTAATAAAAGACACTCGCAGCGGTCATTCAACAGGGGCTGCATTTTATATTGATGATTATAGCTGGCAAAGCCGCAGTGGCAATAATGATCAGAGCGCTGCAGATATGTTATCTTTCACTTCAGACAAAGAAAAATATAATGTGGGTGAAAATATAAACCTGACAATACCAACAAGCAAAGATGGGCGTGCACTCATAAGCATCGAAACGGGAAGCAAAGTGTATAAAACATATTGGGTGAATACCTCACAGGGACAGACAACATTTTCATTTAAAGCAGAAAAAGAAATGTCGCCCAATGTGTATGTGAATGTAAGCCTGATACAACCCCATGCACAAACGATCAATGACCTCCCGATAAGAATGTATGGTGTGATACCGGTTATTGTAGAAGATAAAAACACGATACTGAAACCTGTCATCAAAATGCCAGATGTGATAAGACCTGAAGAAAATAATACGATCACCGTTTCAGAAGCATCAGGAAAAAACATGACTTATGTAATTGCATTGGTGGATGAAGGACTGCTTGATCTTACAAGATTTAAAACACCCGACCCGCACGATGCATTTTATGCGAGAGAAGCATTGGGCTTAAAAAGTTTTGATGTATATGATGATGTCATCGGCGCTTTCGGAGGTCAACTGGAACGTATTCTCACTATCGGCGGTGATGCAAGTGCTGAGCTTGCCGCAAAGGCAAGAAGAGCGAATCGTTTTAGACCCGTTGTGCAGTTTATGGGGCCATTCAAATCAAGTGGCGGAAGTAAAACACATTCATTCAGGTTACCGCCCTATATGGGAAGTGTGAGAGCAATGGTGATTGCTGCGAATGATGGCGCTTATGGTATGTCGGAAAAAAGTGTGAAAGTAAAAAAACCATTGATGCTGCTCGCAACATTGCCACGTGTGTTGGGTCCGTCTGAAGAATTAAAAATTCCTGTAACTGTTTTTGCAACAGAAAATAATATCCGTAACGTGAGTTTGAGTCTGCAAAGTAATCCATTCATCGAAGCAGGCGGATCGCAGAATGTTTCTTTCAGCGGAACCGGCGAACAGGTGGTTTATTTTGCTGCAAAAGTAAAATCGAATACAGGTATTGGCATCGTGAAGATCATTGCATCAAGCGGAAAAGAAAAAGATGAAACTGCAGTGGAGATTGATATCAGGAATCCTAATCCTGTTATTACACAGGTTACGGAAACAACTTTACAACCCAATCAATCATGGACTTCAACAGTCGCTATGGTTGGTGATATCAGTTCTTCGAATGCTGTGTTAGAAATATCAAGTATTCCTGCCATCAATCTGCAGAAGCGTTTGAATTATTTGATCACTTATCCGCATGGATGTATAGAGCAAACAACTTCTGCAGTATTCCCGCAGTTGGTGTTGAATCAATTGCTTGATCTGAGCGAAGCGCAAAAAAGAAAAATTGATATGAACATTCGTGCAGGAATTCAGAAGCTGCAAAACTTTCAGCAAAGCGATGGAGGCTTCAGCTATTGGCCAGGCTATGGCGGCAGCAATGAATGGGGATCAAGCTATGCGGGGAATTTTTTGCTCGAAGCACTCAACAATGGTTACAATGTTCCTTCATCCATGATACAGCAATGGAAACAATATGAACGCACCAAAGCGCTTGCATGGAATGTAACGACAGCGCCATGGTATGGTACTGACCTCGAACAGTCATACCGTTTGTATTTGCTTGCCATGGCAAAGACTCCTGAGCTTGGAGCGATGAACCGGTTGAAAGAATTCAAATTCCTCACACCCGAAGCAAAGTGGAGACTCGCAGCAGCCTACCAGTTGATCGGTCAGTCGCAGGTTGCCTTACAACTCATTAGCGGATTGCCTGTATCATTTTCTGAAAGACAAAACGCGGGCTTTACTTTCGGCAGCAATCTCCGCGACCAGGCAATGGTGCTTGAAACGTTGACACTGCTAAACAGAAAAACAGAAGCAACAACATTGGTGAAAACAATCGCTGCAAAGCTTTCGCAGGATGATTGGTACAGCACGCAAACAACCGCATATTGTTTGATTGCCATTGCAAAATATACCGGCACAAATAAAGACAGTAAAAAAATAATTATTTCAGGGAAAGCAGGCGATGAGAATATCAATCTCAACACAAATGCTGTTGTGTCACAAAATATGCTTAGATGGAAGAATGGGAAAGCAGGTGTGGAGATTACCAATAAAGGGAACAACACATTGTTTGCAAGAGTTATCAATGAAGGAAGACCATTGAGTGGTGAGCATATTCCGGTGAATAATAATCTCCAGGTATTGCAGGTAAATGTGACTTATACAACTGCAGCAGGACAAAGCATTGACCCGGTGCAGATCAGACAGGGAACGGATTTCGTAGCAAAGGTTGTTGTGAAAAATCCCGGGTATCGCGGCATGTACAATGAAATGGCGTTATCACAGATATTTCCCGGCGGATGGGAAATTCTCAACACAAGATTGTATAACAGCGAAGGTGCTTTCAAATCATCACCAAGCGATTATATGGACATTCGTGATGACCGCGTGTATCATTATTTTGATATACGCGCAGGCGAAACATTGACGTATTATGTGCAGTTGAATGCAGCTTATCCGGGAAAATATTTTTGGCCCGGCGTCTATTGCGAAGCCATGTATGACCATGCTATAAGCGGTGGTGTGGCAGGTAAGTGGGTGAATGTAGTGGAATGAGTTATCAGGGGATGACAACCTCTCGAGGTTGTCATCCCATTTCCGATAATTTTTATGCCAATCAATCAAAAATATTTAGCTCCGTTTTCTCCAGATAAATATTATCACGTGTTTAATCGGAGTCATTCAGGTAAATTAATGTTTTCTGAAAACGATGAGTACATCATTTTCTTAGACCTGTGTAAAAAATATCTCACAGCTTATTTTCAATTTTTTGCTTATTGCCTGCTCCCAAATCATTTCCATTTGTTTCTTCAGGTAAAGGATGAAAATATTTTCAGCATCAGAACGCCGGTACTAACAATAAATGATTTATGTGTGCAGCAGTTCAGAAACCTTTTTATATCATACACAAATAAAATCAATAAAAAATCTGATGCACACGGTGGAATTTTCAGCACACCATTCAGAAGAGTAAATGTTGAAGATGATATTTATTTTACTCAGCTAATATTTTATATTCATACTAATCCTGTACATCATTGTATAACAAATGATTTTACAAATTATCAGTATTCTTCTTACAAAAGTTTTTTGAGCAGCATGCCCACTTTGCTTGAAAGAGAAATGGTTTTAGAATGGTTTGGAGACAAGGAAAGATTTATTAAATATCATCGCTCACACCAGGTAAATATTCCAACAGATTTTTTAATTGAGTAATAATTCCGGGTTGACAACCTCTTGAGGTTGCCAACCCTCAATATGTATCCTTTACAGAAAATATTAAATCACTTTTACAGTCTTTCTTATTTTTCCAAAATCAAATGGAGCCTCCTTAGTGTATCCCTTATTTGGTTCTGTTTTTCTATGCCTGCAAACCTGTTCAATAACCCCACCAGCTTTATTATTACAGATAAAGACGGCAATCTTTTAAATGCATCCATCGCAAAAGATGGACAATGGCGTTTCCCTTATGACGATAATGTTCCGGAAAAATTTGTGCAGTGCATCACTGCTTTCGAAGACAAAAGATTTTTTTACCATCCGGGAGTTGATCCTATCGCTTTGTGCAGGGCGATTATACAAAATATTAAAAACAAAAAAACAGTAAGCGGCGGCAGCACGCTTACCATGCAGGTGATCCGCCTGCATAAAAAAAATAATGACCGCAACGCATGGAATAAATTCACTGAAACCATTCTCGCACTGCGTATGGAATTTTCTTACAGCAAAAAAAATATTCTTGCATTGTATGCAGCGAACGCGCCATTCGGCAGCAACGTTGTTGGTCTCGATGCTGCATCATGGCGATATTTTGGAAGGAGTGCAGATAAATTATCATGGGGTGAAATGTCTGCCCTCGCTGTATTGCCCAATGCACCTGCATTGGTTCATCCTGGTCGAAACAGAAATGAATTGCTGCGTAAAAGAAATGAATTACTCGATAAACTTTTTGCAGACAAGATCATAGATAAAACAACTGCATATCTTGCAAAACTTGAACCATTGCCTGGTGCGCCGAAGACATTGCCGCAGTTCGCTCCGCATTTACTTGACCGTTTTAAAAAAGATTATGCTTCGCATAAAAAAATTGATGCAACCGTCTCAACAGGTATTCAAACCACGATTGATATCCATTTACAGCAACAGGTAAATGATGTTATCCTGCAGCATCATAAGCAATTAAAGGGAAATCAAATCAACAATGCGGCTGCGATGATTGTGGATGTGGAAACCGGAAATGTATTGGCATACATTGGAAATGTATATCAACCTGATGACAGTTCATTGCAAAGTCATGTGGATGTGCTTGCTGCTGTGCGCAGTCCCGGCAGCACGTTGAAACCATTATTGTATGCATCATTATTAACTGAGGGAACTTTATTGCCGCGGCAACTTATTCCAGACATTCCCACGCAAATCGGCGGATATACCCCGCAGAACTTTGATTTAAGCTATGATGGTGCCGTGCCTGCCAACCGTGCATTGTCGCGCAGCCTGAATATTCCTGCGGTAAGATTATTGCAGCAGTACAAGTATCAACGATTTTATGATGTGCTGAAGCAATGCGGGTTCACATCGCTCAACAGGCCTGCTGATACTTATGGTATGAGTTTGATTCTTGGAGGATGCGAGATCAATCCTTACGAGTTGGCAGGTGTCTATAGCAGCATGGCGAGAATGTATGATCATCAAAGAAAAAATAATGGAAAATGGAATAGCGATGATTGGTTTATGCCGAATTATGTGAAGTCCGAAAGTCCGAAAGTCGGTGAGTCGGAAAGAAAAAAATATGAACCACAAACTGCAAACCACAAACCACAAACCACAACCCCTCTCTTCGATTACACATCTCTGTGGCATACGTTCAACGCAATGAATGAAGTGATGCGTCCGGGTGAAGAAGGATTGTGGTGATTGTTTTCATCTGCGCAGCATATTGCCTGGAAAACAGGCACCAGCTTCGGTTTCAGAGATGGATGGGCTGTTGGCTTCACACCAAAATATTGCGTCATTGTTTGGGTGGGCAATACTACAGGTGAGGGCAGACCTGATCTCACAGGCATTAATACTGCTGCACCCATATTGTTCGATATCTTTCGCTTATTGCCATACAGTGATTGGTTTACTTCGCCGTCATCAGGATTTACTTACCTGCCGGTATGCCATGAAAGCGGTTACAAAGCCGGGCCGGATTGTACAAAAGCGGATACCATCATGGTCAGTGAAAGTGGAAGAAAAGCGCCGGTCTGTCCTTACCATCGTATCATTCATCTTGATCATACTGGTAATTATCGTGTAACAGCAAATTGCGAATCGCCATCCGACATGCTGCATCAATCGTGGTTTGTATTGCCACCGACAATCGAATATTATTACAAACAGCATCATGCGGATTATAAATCATTGCCGTTATTTATGCCCGGCTGCATTAATGAAAATATGCGCTCACTCGATATTATTTATCCCGAACAGGATGCAAAGATTTATGTGCCGCTTGAAGTAACGGGACAGCGCGGAAGAACAGTATTTACTGCTGCTGACCGCAATTCGAATGCAAAACTATTCTGGCATCTTGATGATGAATATGTCGGTACCACTACTCAATTTCATCAAATGGCTTTTAATCCTTCACCAGGGAAACATATACTCACTGTTGTAGATGAAAATGGCGAAACAGTAACGAGAAACTTTGAGATATTAGAAAGAGAAAGACAATAATATTTAGGGTTGACAACCTCTTGGGAGGTTGTCAACCCGTGCCTTCAAATGTTTAGCCCCATTTTTTCCCCAATGCTTCAAGGTTTGCCCTGCCAAGGTCTTCACCAAGCATCACGGGATGAAACTCCATATCTGCATTGAACCAGAGAAACCAGGGCTCAGCCAAAGCCGGTATCTGTGAAACATCATCAATATGGACGATCAGAATAGCAGTGCGTTTGCCGTCCATCTCCATAAAATAGGCAGCCTCAGGTTTTACATCACCGAGAATGGTTTGCATTTTCTGATCAGCGGAACCATCTTTTATATGAGCATTGAATGGTTCAAGGGGAAAGGAAATTTTTAATAAAAAGCGCATAGGATAAAATTTTAAATGGTGAAACAATCATTGATTAATACGTAACAAAGCAAAAGAATGGTTTCCAGAATATGGTCTATTATTTTGTTAAAGGTTTCGAGGTTCGCAACCTATCGCAGGTTGTCAACGGCCCAGTATTGCTGGAGTTTGGATATTTGAAATTCGCCCTGCCGGAACTGCTGCTGAAGCTTACATTGTCCAGCCCAAATTGCAGCAATATTTTTGTTGTATGCCGTTAGATTTCCTTTTCGTGTCCCATGTCATGAATATTATTTTGTAAAGCATAATATTCAACAACCTTTCGTATTTCTGAGAAATCTTTATCTATGCGGCGAAAACGAATTTTTATTTCTTTGTCAAGCCTTTCTTCAGTGTTCTTTAAGCGAAGTTTTAAATAATAAAGGTCTCCCTCTCTCATTTTGCAAATCATCGAACTAAAGTACCAGATGTCGGTCCAAGGAATTAGTTTATTACGCTTTGTGAAAATACCTTCTACGTCAACCCTGACTTTTACTTGTTTGTCAAAATAATAAAAAAGGCAAAGCCCCATAATTCCAAAAATTGTTATAAATCCGGGAAGTTTTGCAAACGTCCAGTGTCCAAAGAAGTAGTCAATGGTATCTTTTCTTTGAGATGGAATTGTAAAACAAATACTAATTAAAGCAACAAAACCAAAGAAGCCAAAGAGATAATAATCTTTCCAGCCTTCTCTTACCTCAATTGAATTCAGCTCTGTCAAGTCATTAAGAATTTTGAGTTTTCAATCAATGGCATACAACCAGTAACTTATTCCAATGGCCTCACAAAGATGTTTTTAAAATACACTTTACTGTTGGGGTCGTGCCCCTGGAGTGCAAAAGTGCCGCTGGAAAGCACCCGCCCGGCATCA
>JAHEZC010000630.1 GCA_023251275.1 Parafilimonas sp.
AAATTTTGTTTATATTACGTAAAACTTCTGCAAAGATAATTTGTTGTTTTGTGGTTAAACTGTATAAAATTTTACAGGTCTATTAAAAATTGTATGGCAGTTTCCAACCAAATAAAAAATCAGCATTTACTCTGGCGGGCGGGTTTTGGCCCATGGAATAATACTCAAGCTGAATTGTCTTCGATTCAAACAAAAAATTTATATGCAGTCTTAGAAAAAAAATCTGAGCCTAAACCTGAATACATTGATGTGGCAGATGATGTGATAAAAGGAATAGTAGGCGGCGTAAAAGATATTGTGATGATGAATGAAGAATTGAAACCGCAGTTATCCGATAAAAATAAAAAAGAAATTCGCCGGCGCAGCATCGAAGACCTGCGCAACCTGAATATCAACTGGCTGAATGAAATGATACATTCCGAAGCTCAGTTGCGGGAAAAGATATCTTTATTCTGGCATGGTCATTTTGCATGTCGCATCATTAACATTTATTACCAGCAACTCATGCTGCACGAGATACGGAAAAATGCACTGGGAAATTTTGGCGACCTTCTTCGGGCAGTCAGCAAAAGCGCTGCGATGCTTCAGTTTCTGAATAACCAGCAAAACCGTGCACAGCACCCCAATGAAAACTTTGCCCGCGAGGTGATGGAACTCTTTACGATGGGTCGCGGAAATTATACAGAGCAGGATGTGAAAGAAGCTGCAAGAGCTTTTACAGGATGGGGTTTCAGGCTGGATGGGAGTTTTGCGTTCAGGTATTTCTTTCATGATAACGGAAAAAAAACAATTCTTGGTAAGACTGGAAATTTTAACGGCGATGATGTATTGAAAATTTTGCTTGAGCAGAAAGCAACTGCGAATTTTATTGCAAAGAAGATCTATAAATATTTTGTAAACGAAAATGCAGACGAAGAAAAAGTACAATGGCTCGCTGGCAGGTTTTATCAAAACAATTATGATATCAAAGCCCTGATGAATGATATTTTTACAGGCAGTTGGTTCTATGACGAAAAAAACATCTCTGCAAAAATTAAATCACCCGTTGAACTGCTTGTGGGTATCCGGAGAACATTGCCGATGGAAATGGAAAATCAACGCATACAAATTTTGCTGCAGAGAGCCATGGGGCAGGTGTTGTTTTATCCGCCCAATGTTGCAGGATGGCCGGGAGGCAGATCGTGGATTGACAGCTCATCGCTGATGATCCGTCTTCGTATTCCTCAACTCATCAAAGACAATGATAATTTTAGCATTCAGACAAAAGACGATGATGATCAGCAAATGGGTATGCAGGAAAATCAACAAATGAATCCGGCAGCACAAAACAATAGCGGCTTTCGTATTATGGCAAATGTGGATTGGGAGAAATATATATCAGGGTTTAAAGATGTGCCGCGTGAAAAATTATTTGACACAATACATTCCCTGCTGCTGCAAACACAAAACAAGTCAGTAAATGAAAAAGTAGTGAATGAAATGATCAATACTAAGACGAGGGAAGATTATATAAAAACAGCAACGGTAGCATTAATGAGTACACCGGAGTACCAGTTGTGTTGATTGTTAGTTGATTGGTTGGTATGTTGAAAAGGAATTGGGAATTGAGTGGTTGAATTGTAACACTTCTTCCAGACTTTTCCGACTTCCGGACTCTTTGGACTTTCAGACTCAAAATCGCAAATATGTTAATCAAGCGTCGTCAATTTTTGCAGGCAGGTTCATTGGCTACCGCTTCTTTCCTGGTGCCCAAATTTTTGAAGGCATTTGAAAGAAGAGAATTTACTTATGTGCCGCAGGGAAATAAAGTGGTCGTTATATTACAACTCAGTGGCGGCAATGACGGACTGAATACGGTCATTCCTGTGCGAAATGACATTTATTATAAAAACAGGCAAGGGATTAAAATTGAAAAAGAAAGGGCGCTGATTTTATCGGATGAAGTGGGTCTGCATCCGGCACTAACCGGCTTTAAAGATTTATATGATGATGGAAGCCTTGGCATTATGAACAGTGTGGGATATCCAAATCCTGACAGGAGTCATTTTCGAAGTATGGATATCTGGCAAACCGGAAGCGCCGATGATGAACTCTGGC
>JAHEZC010000104.1 GCA_023251275.1 Parafilimonas sp.
ATTGTAATTCACGGCGAGCCCTATGTTCTTGCTCGATGCTATATTCTGCTTTGTCTGAAATGTATTATAGTTGTCGCCTTCTTTTTCAGTAATCAGCACATCGTTGATGATGTCTGTGATCGAAGTATAATTAGCCGATATATTCCATTCGCCTTTATAATTATAGCTCAATTCAATATTATGACTGAACTGCGGCTGCAGGTCCGGATTGCCTTCGCGGTATGTATATCTGTCAAGCTGATATTGGAAAGGATTTAAGTCCTCGTAACTTGGCCGCTCAATCCTTCTACCGTAAGAAAGTGTAACCGTATTATTGTCATTGGGCTGATAACTGAAATAACCCGTGGGAAAAAGTTTTGTATAATTTTTATGGAATGATATGTCTTTGGTAACCTGGTTGCCATCCGCAATAGTTTGCTCTGCACGTACGCCAAGCTTGACCGTGAATTTTTTGATTTGCTTTTGCAAAGTCAGGTAAGCTGCATTGATATTCTCCTTATAAATAAAATGATTGCTCCTGCCCGCATCAGTTTGCCAATCACCGCTGGCAGTATCAAACAAAGTATATTGCGCATCATTATCCGTTTTTACGTAACTGAACTTCAGACCTGCTTCAAGCGATATGTTATTTTTTAATGGCTGTGTATAGTCCGTTTTAAAAGTGTATATGTCTATATGCGAAGGCAGATAGCCATTCAGCAGGTAAGGGTTGGGGCTATTGGGATCATATACAAGGCTTCCGTCAGGATTATACAAATAATTATAGGAATACTGGTTCCCTTTTGTGCGATAAAAAACATAATCGGCATCGGCAGAAATTTCAGCGCCTTTATCGTTCAGTTTATGCTGCATATTGAGATTGAAACCAACATTTGTCCAGGGAGTTTTTGTTTGTGATACAGCGTCATTGTATTGAACCAGGTTTTTTACACTGTCGTAAATGTTGGCTAACGAAGTGGATTTGAATTTTGTATCGTTTGTAAAACCATTTATTACAAACCCGAGTGTTGTTTTTTGAGAAGCAAAAAAATCTGCGCCCGCCTTGAAGTTATTGAAGCGTCCTGAGAATCTTCCGAAAGTATGTTGCTTCGAATACCTGTTGAAGCTCGTTTTTTCATCAGCCCGGAAACTTCTTTCAATATCAATATCATTAAAACCCTCCCAATAAGAGTAACCATAAGTGCCAAACATATTTACTTTTCCCTTTCTCCAGTTAAAATTCAGGCTGTTGGTATTTTTAAAATATTTGGCAACAATAGCACTGCTAGTGATACTTCCGTTGAAACCATTGTTGACATTCTTTTTTGTTTTAAAATTGATGACGCCGGAATTGCCTGAAGCATCATATTTTGCCGGAGGCTGAGTCATGATCTCGATCTGGTCCAGTTGGTTGGCCGGCATGCTCCTTAAATAATTTACAAGGTCCTGCCCGCTTATATAAGAAGGCTTTCCATCAATCATAATGATCACTCCCTGCTTGCCTTTCAGGCTTATGTTGCCATCATTGTCCACAGTAACACCCGGAGATTTTTCAAGCACTTCGAGAGCAGATAAACCTGTATTAGTGGGCGATGCCTCTACATTTACCACCGTCCGGTCAATCTTATTTTCAATCAGCGGCCTCGTTGCAGTTACACTAACATTGGCAAGGTTCTTATCTGCCTGCACAAGTATTATTTCATCAAAATGAAACGATGAGTTTGACGGGCTTAATTCAAAAGCAGACGTGGCATATTTTTTATAACCAACTGCATCCACCTGCAAAAAATAATTGCCTGTTTTAATATTTTCAAACAAAACGTTTCCGCTTTTATCTGACACAGCAACTTTTACAAGCGATGTATCTTTAGTTTTTAAAAGAGAAACTGTGGCAGCATCAATTGCTTTATTATCGGAGGATTTGATGAAGCCTGATATAGTTCCGGCTTGCTGGGCATGCACAAAAGAAATTGCTGAGATGGCTAAAATTAATGTTAGAAGGTTGCATAAATTTTTCATACGTTTAGTTTCGTAGTGCGAAAATGTATATCCCATTCAAAGCAAAAATGTCAAAACAGGATAAACGGGTTTTTTAAAATTTAACCGGAAACCATTCATCCATTTAAAATGATAAATGGAAAACAGACAGGGATGTATTAAAAAATGAGGCATACAGGCTATTGCATACCTCATTTTACCCGCTTTGTTAATAAGAGTTCAGAAAAAAATGATCGTGGTCTATTTTGAAAAAATCAATTGTTGTTGCTTCCTTTCACACGGCGCTGTTCTTCATCAGCTCCGCCTTTGTTACGCTGCTGTTGCTGGCCTGCCTGTCCTTTGCTGAAACGATAGGTAAAGCTTACCCTCACTACCCTGTTGTCCCATTGATTGCGTACGGTAACGTCTATATTCTGGTATTTGCTGTATCCGCTGAAATGCTGAAGATCGAATGGGTCGCGGAAATTCACCCGCAATGTTCCTTTATCTTTCAACATATTCTTTGCCACGGCGAAGTTTATTACGCCCATCGGCTGAGATACAATAGTTCCTTCAATCATCCTGCTCCTGTAAAATCCGCTCAGTTCGATACTCCAGCCTTTCTTCAACTGAAATTGATTCGAAATATTTGTCATAAACCCTGCTCCGGACACATCAATGTCTCCGTTGTTTACATATCCCTTGTAATGGTTGTTATTTACCTGCCCATAAATATTGGCTCTCCACCATTTTGTTACGGGGAAATTCGCATTCATGCTTAACCCAAGGCTGTTTAGTTTGGCAATATTACTTTTCTTCACAAAGCTCGTATGCGTACTGTCAACCTGTTGTATCACATCAGTGATAATATTATTGGTTGTACCATAACTTAATGAAGTATTGAGGATACCTTTAAATGAGTGTCCCAATTCAATGTTATGGCTGAACTGCGGGCTGAGATATGGGTTACCTACCTGGTAAGTGTATTTATCGAGGAAGTAATAGAATGGATTTAAATCACTGTAGTCAGGCCTTTCGATTCTTCTGCCATAGCTCAGTGAAAACTGGTTCTTGTCATTCAAAGTGTAACCGATAAAAGTGGTTGGAAACAATTGCGTATAATTTCTTTTAAAGGTCTCCCCTGTAGTTAACTGGTTGCCGGTGGAAATAGTATTTTCAAGACGCAAACCTGCCTGTACGCTCCATTTTTTATTGATCTGTTTGCTCAGGTTCACATAAGCCGCATTGATATTTTCTTTATAGATAAAATGATTAGTGCGGCCGGAGTCTACCTGCCAGTCATCATTCATGAAATTATCATACTGTGCATTGTTATCTGTTTTTACATAACTGCTTTTGATACCCGCTTCCAATTTTGCATTACCTTTTAACGGATGAGTGAAATCAACTTTGCCGCTGCAGATATCAATATTACCCGGCAGGATACCTCTTAAAATTTCATCAGGCTGAATTTTAGCGCCGGTTTCATTGTAGAAATAATTATTAAATAGCTGGTTAAGGTTGGATGAATAATGAATATAATCAATGTCACTGGTAATTTCTGTTCCGGTTGTATCAAACACATGTCTGAGATTAAAATTGCCGCCGATATTTGACCATTTTTCTTTTGAGCTGCTTGTCGCAAGTGTTACAGACTGAAGTTTATTTGCGGCATTGTAGATATTCGTTGTATTGGTGCTGGCAAAATTTCCGGGGTTTGTATAGCCATTAAATACAACTCCCAATGTGGTTTTTTTACTTGCATAAAAATCAGCGCCGATTTTGTAAGAATGTGTTTGATAATTGGGAGTCATATCGGTGTGTTGCTTAAACACAGAAAGCAATTCACCCGTGGACTGGTCTCTGAAATTCCTGGTGAGATCAAGGTCCTGCTGTCCCTTATTGTAATTGTAGCTATAATTACCAAACAGGTTCACTTTACCCACACGATAGTTGAGATTTGCACTTTCATTTGCTTTTGGATGAATACCCATGCCGCCGCCAAGCGTAACGCTTCCGTTAAATCCTTTGATCTTTGACTTTTTTGTTTTGATGTTGATGATGCCTGAATTACCTGCCGCATCATATTTTGCCGGGGGATTGGTCATAATTTCAATCTGGTCAAGATTTGAACTTGGTGTATTTTTGAGAAAGTTGGCTAAGTCTGCACCGCTTAAATAGGTAGGTTTATTATCAACTAGTATCAGAACACCCTGCTTGCCTTTCAGGCTTACATTTCCATCTTTATCAACAGAAACTCCCGGAGATTTTTCAAGCACTTCAAGTGCGCTTAATCCGACATTGGTGGGTGAAGCTTCTACATTTACAACCGTTTTATCAAGCTTCTGTTCAATAAATGGCCTTTTCGTTGTAACGGTAATATTTCCCAGTTGCTGGTTTAGTGCAATAAGATTAACCGGCTTTACGGAATAAGTGTAATTGGCAGAAGTCAATTCAAACACCTCACTGTAATATGCACTAAACCCTATTGCCTGAATCGAAACAAGGTATTTTCCAGCCCCGGTCTTAGAAAAGCTGAATTTACCGTCAGATCCGGTTATTGTTGTTTTCACCGTAACAGAATCTTTAGCAGCTAATAGCGTAATCGTGGCGGCATCAACAGGCCTTCCTGTGCCAGATACTGAACCGGTTATATTAGCTTCATCTTTAGTTTGCGCAAAGCTGAAATAACCGGTACAACTAAACACCAGCATAGTCAAAATGGTAATAATTTTTTTCATATTTATTATTGTTTAAAGTACTATTGTTCATTCATTACATACCAAAGATTAGTACTATGCATAACATAGTATAATGCTTTAATTAGAACGGCTGAAAATAATGATGAATGGTTTGAAATAAGGAATTAAAAAGAGTGGGACGATCCCCATGCGCAATCAGTTACAGCAATCGTAGAGAATTGCCTGAACGGTCAATTTAGCAGATGGCAGGTAAAAGATATATGCTCTAAGCAGGCTTAGTCTTGTCAAACTTAATTTTAGGGCTATAGATGTACAGGATAATGCCCCCGATAATTAAAGAAGCGGCAATTAATTCCGCTTGCGTAGGATGAAAACCGAAAATATTGTATTTGGTGTTTACCCTTATTTGTTCAATAAAGAACCTTTCTATTCCATTCAGGACAAGGTAAATGGCAAACATTCTGCCTGGAATTTTTATTTTTTTTCTTATAGACCACAGGAAAGCAAAAATCAACAGTGCAGCAATAATTTCATATAGAGGGGTAGGATAAACCGGCGGTGATAAATGATAACAAAAATCCCCCCAATTGCAATTTGTAATAGGAATACCTTCTTTGTTTACATTATGCGGATAATCGTAAGACCAGAGCCAATCAGGTAGCCATTTATATGGATTTACATGCGTATTCAGAATTCCCCAATCCCCGTCCCCGGCTACCTGGCAACCAATTCTGCCCACACCATAGGCAAGCATTAAAGGAGGGGCAGCAGCGTCCGCTACCTTTATAAAACTGATAGCTTTTGTATGAAAATAATACCAAAGAGCCAGAGAAGCCACTATCAACCCGCCATAAAAAGTTAATCCGCTGGGAGAAAATAAATTTCCAATTGGATCCTGGATAAAGCGGTCCCAATTTTCAAGATTATCGAAAATTTTGGCGCCTATAAATCCTCCGGCAGCAGAAATAATTACAATATCTCCTACCCTGTCACTTGGCCAAATTCGTATTTTCCGTTGCTCGGGTTTGGCGAGCTTAACTTTATTTTTTTCCCGCCATTTTAAGCCAGCAAATAAAAGACCCAATATTATTCCGACCGGCAGGCTTCCCTCCATAGAAAAAATAAACGCCTGCGGGTCATCCAAAGCTCCCTTTACGAGGAACACACCCAAAAGCTTGTACCCAAGAATAAAACCCAAAATGAAATTCAGGAACAGTTCAGGAATACCAGCAGGTTTTCCAACTGTTATCGTTACCTCACTGAAAGTAAATATCCCATCAGCCTCTTTTCTTTTGAGTTCCTTAATAAAAAACCAGGCTGCTGCTAGAAAAGAGAGCGCTACAAAAAAACCGAAAGAATTTACAATTTTTAAAAATGGCAGTTCTAAACCAAATAAGTCTTTAAAAGCATAATAGAGGTTCGGATACATTAACAGATATTTTCAATTTGCTGCAATGATAGGCAAAAGATACAAGATGTATAATACAGAAAGCGAAAAATTACCTAAGTACAAAAAAAGCGGTACAAAAATATTCCATGATTTGAAAAAGTAATATGGGCGTATTAAGAACTAATCAAAGGACTTTTGGAAATACCAAAATGCATTTATTTAGTTCTTCCTTCCCATACAAAATTATTGATACTTCAATCCCCTACAATCCCCCCGTTCTTCCTCCGTCAACAGGCAAGTTAATTCCATTAATATAAGAGGCGGCAGGCGAGCATAAGAATGCGACTGTAGCAGCAAGTTCTTCCGGCTCTCCCAATCTTCCTGCGGGTATCTGTGAAGCAGTTTTTTGCACAATTGCTTCAACGGTTGTAAGGGTATTTGTTGCTTGTATGCCGAATAAGTAATCAAGCCTGCCTGTCATAGTATATCCGGGCAATACATTATTTACAGTTATGCCATATTGTGCAATTTCATTTGCGAGGGTCTTTCCCCAGTTGGCAACCGCAGCGCGTACTGCATTGGAAATACCCAAACCATTGATGGGCTGTTTTACAGATACAGAAGTGATGTTGACAATGCGCCCGAACCCCGCAGCTTTCATTCCTTCAATAACAGTTTGCACAAGCAGGTGTGCAGTGATAAGATGTGATTGAAATGCCGCAAGTAAATTTTCCGCTTTTGTTTCGATCATGGGTGCGGAAGGCGGACCACCTGTATTGTTGATAAGAATATGGATAATATTTCCCTGCGCAATAAAATTTTTGACTTTATCTCTTGTCTGCTCCGGCTGCGATGTGTCCGCAACAATATAATCATGTTGCTGCTGCTTCAAAGTATCGAGACTTTGCACAACGTTTTTCAAATTGTTTTCGTTGCGTGCAAGCACAATAACATTTGCTCCAAGCAATGCAAGTTCTTTTGCAACCGCGGCGCCCAAACCCTGCGAAGCGCCGCACACCAAAGCTGTTTTGTTTGTAAGGTCTAAGTTCATAACATATTTTTATAATCTTCACGAACCGGATAAAATACATCCAGCACTTTGCAATCAGTAATAGCCAGGCCTGAATGTTTTGCGTTTGGCGGAATGATAATCACAGTGCCCGGTTCAAATATAACCGGCTGATCTTCTATCGTCAACTGAAATTTTCCTTCCAGTAACCAGCACACCTGTTCATGTATATGTGAATGTTCTGCGATCACACTTCCGGCTTCCACGTCCACATAAGAAAATGTGTTATGCGCTGTATGCACAAAACGGGCATGATATCCCGGTGCAATTTCTTTTGGCTGCATGGCATAAAGTTCGATTCGCTGCATGGGGAAGATTTTATCAGGTAATAAAATCAAAGTTGAGAAATAAATATAAAGCTGTGTCAAAAATAATTTGCCAAATTCTTTTAAGGTTTCCAAGCAGTTTTTAAAATTTTATTTCGATAATTTTTGTTCTTTAAAATCTTAAAGATTAATTTTCTGAAAAATTAAACCTATGAGTGAAACAAAACTGCGCATCCTTTGCCTCGATGGCGGCGGCATCAGGGGCATTATTCCTGCAACGATACTGGTTGAAATTGAAAAACGTCTCCAGGAAAAAACAAATAATCACGAAGTACGCCTTGCTGATTATTTTGATATGATAGCAGGTACGAGTACAGGGGGAATATTGACTGCGCTCTATCTTGCTCCCGGCGAAGACGACAGAACCAAGCCCCGGTATTCTGCTAAAGAGGCTATGGATCTGTATATG
>JAHEZC010000631.1 GCA_023251275.1 Parafilimonas sp.
TTCCAGAGAATTAGTTACAGCATGCAATGACTCACCTTCTTTTAATTCTATTTTGCTGATACCAAAATCAGGCACAGGACATGGATAAATTTTTTCGTTGGCATTTATTTTATTCCCTTTCATCACATCGGGGGTGATGCCTGTAAAAATGATATGCTTCATCAGTTCGGGTACATCAATATGCTTGGATGTTAAGCCGCCGCGCAATACACTATCACTGTTGGCCATTAATTCCACATTCTGCCCTTCAAGATAGGCATGTGGCACTCCGGTTCCCTGGAATATGCCTTCACCCGGATCCAGTTTTACAATATTGAAAAAATAAATAGAAAATACGCCCCGGTCAATATCTTCAATACTGTTCTTCTCCTCATACAATTTTGCTGCCCACCAGCCGGGCTGATCTTTGGTAAGGCTGCCTTCAGTTTTTCTTTTAAGCTCGCTTTTTATAAGAGGCATCAGCAATTCATTCACTTCCTGCTGCGGCATTTCCATTACATGACGGTATAAACCTTTGTAACTTTCCCGAAGAAACAACTCCTCCAAACCGGCAAAGTCAGGAATCACTTTCAACAGCAACAACAGTTCTTCCCTTTGTTTAAACCCATGCAGCAGCCAGGATTCACTTAATGCCACCATCACTTCAGGCTTATGATTTTTGTCTTTATAATTTCGTACAGGCGAACCTATTTTGATTCCTGCTGCTTCTTCTGCTTCGAAACCCAATGCTGCAGCGTCTTTCGAAGGATGCACCTGTATGCTCAGCGTATCTTTTACATCAAGAATTTTAAACAGGTAAGGAAGCCCGCTGAATTGTGTGAAAATTTTTTCCCCGATAAATTCATCCGGGTAATCAATAATTAATTGATGCAGGGAAAGATCACCATTCCTTGTAACAATATCCGATGACGCTGAAGAATGCGCACCCATCCAGTATTCTGCAAAAGGTTCATGCGCTGTATTTTCAATGCCCAGCCACTGCGGAATAAAATCATACCCTCCCCATGCATAATGCCGCACCTTACCTTTGAGCTTAAAAATTTTTTCGTGCAAAAAACTCATTGTTCATAATTTTAAACACAGCAATATACTATAATGAACAATAATAAAGCCACAGGAAATAAAGGAGAACAGCTTGCTGCAAAATATCTTGAAGAAAAAGGGTTTGCCATTATTGCAACCAACTGGCGATACCGCTTTTGGGAAGTGGATATTATTGCCTCTAAAGAAAATTTATTGCATTTCATCGAAGTGAAAACAAGAACATCTGATAAATTCGGTAATCCTGAAGAAAGCATCGGCAAAAAGAAAATGCAGAATTTGCGAAATGCAGCAGAAGAATATCAGTACCTGCATCCTGAATGGAAATATATCCAGTTTGATGTGCTGGCTATTACCATGAATTATGGACAGCCCATAGAATATCTTTTACTGGAAGATGTGTATTTCTAAAGATGAGGGTGAAAGGCACAGTAAATAAGTCAGATAGTCATTAAGCCATTAAGTCTGAAATGTAGATCGTAAATCAGTTAACGGTTGCAGGTTACCTGTCGCTGGTTATGCACGTGTCGTAAATCGAATGAAGCAATCAAATACTCAAATCGTGTGAATCATGGCTTTCATCTTTTCTACCATTCTGTAAGTGGCGGGGCAATATTCTACATTTTGCTGGTGCACATGCATATAATCAACCATCTTCTTTTTTTTCAGATGCGGAAACCCTGCACAATCTTCGGGGCGCACTTCATAGATGGTGCACATATTGGTATTCAAATCAAGAAACTGGCAGGGCAAATTATTATTCACCCATTCCTTATCCTGCTTTTCATAATGAAGCCACTTATTTTTAAATTCCATTACTGTCATTTGCAGGTGAGCGGAAATGCGTTTAATATCTTTAAGCGTAAACGTAGGAGTCATGGTTTTGCAGCAATTGGCGCAGGTCAGGCAGTCAACTTCCCTCCACATTTCGTTATCAATTTTTTCAGCCAGTTTATCGAGGCCTCGTGACGGATTTTTTTTCAGCCTTCCCAAAAAACGGCGAAATGATTTTTTATGATAGCGTTTCTTTTGCCTGAAAGAATGAAGATTAACA
>JAHEZC010000105.1 GCA_023251275.1 Parafilimonas sp.
TGTATGGCATTTATCCAGATAGAAATAATAACTTCTGGATTCCAAGCACAAGCGGGTTTGAAATATTTGACAGAAATAAAAAAGTTTTTTATCATTTTGATCCCCCTAACGATAACTGGATACCGAAACCTCCGGCAAGAATGTATATGCACAAAGACGGTTCCCTGCTGTATGCAGTACAAAATAAGCTTATCAGTATTCCTACAAACGCAGTTCGATTTGATACCTCTTTTCCAAAAATATTTCTAACAGATTTCCAGGTAAACGACCTGAGTATGGGTATGGTAAATCCAGATTCATCATTATCTTTTTCATACAGGCAAAATTTTATTAATTTCTATTTTTCTGCGATGCGTTTCAATAACCCGGGCACCATTAATTATTCTTACCGCCTTGATGGATTGGGTGAAGACTGGAACTATACCACTGATGACAATGCACAATATACATCTCTGCCATCCGGAAGTTATACATTTCAAATGCGGGTAACAAACAGCGCTAACCAATGGAGTGCACCAATTGGATTGGTCGGCTTTACCATAGAAAAGCCATTTTGGAGGCAGGGCGGGTTTGTGATTCTTTGTGTTGTTGCCGGTTTATTGCTTGTATATATATTATTCAGGGTCCGTACACAGCAAATTATGAAAATACAGGCAATGCGTAATCGCATTGCCAATGACCTGCATGATGATGTAGGCTCTGCTCTCAGTACCATAAGTCTTTATACGGAAGTTGCTAAACTCAAAGCTGATAGTGAAAATGGTCTGAAGGATGTGCTGGAGAAAATTTCTGCTACCAGCCAGGAAATGCAGGAAAATATGCACCACATAGTCTGGAGCATTCAACCCCGTAATGACAGGTTTGATCAAATATTGCTGCACCTGAAGCAATATGCATTCGAAATACTGCAGCCTAAACAAATAGAATTTGCTTTTCATTTAAACGACCAACTGCATCTGCAAAAGCTTTCGCCCGAACAACGAAAAGAAATATTCCTCATTTTTAAAGAGGCGATGAATAATATTATTAAATATGCAGGTTGCAAAAAAGTGAATATCAATTTTGCAAAAAATGAAAAAAATATCATGATGACTATTAGTGATGATGGAAAAGGTTTTATCTTATCAAAACAAAATATTGGAAATGGTCTTGCATCTATGCAGCAGAGAGCCGAGACATTGAAAGGAAAGTTAGATATTCAATCCGCACCAGGTAATGGAACAACAATAAACCTTGCCTTTCCATTGCACTGACACTGGTATATTTTGCTGTTTGTCGCCTATGTAGTGTAACTTATCTTTGCCGCATGCCTATAGAAGTAACGATATTTGAGGATAACGCTCCACGACGCGAAGGTGTTAAGCTATTGCTTAATATGACGCAGGATTTTGTATGTGCCGGCGCTTTTGAAAATTGCAACAATGTAATCGAAAACATTGTCCAGACAAACCCCGACGTAGTTTTAATGGATATTGAAATGCCTGGCATAAACGGCATAGAAGCAGTAAGAATGATCAATGAAAAATTTCCTTCTCTTCCTGTTATGATCCAGACCGTATTTGATCACGATCAAAAAATTTTTCAATCAATTCTTGCGGGAGCTACAGGATATATGCTCAAAAAAACAGCGCCTTCCCGCCTCCTTGAAGCAATCAGGGAGATCTATGAAGGCGGCGCTCCCATGACACCTGAAATTGCACTTAAAGTACTGCAATTTTTTAAACAGCATGAAACGGTAAAAAAAGAAAGCAACTATGCCCTTTCATCAAAAGAAAAAGAAATTCTGGCCGCATTGGTAGATGGATTAAGCTATAAAATGATCGCAGACAAATTAGATATCAGTTATCATACGGTAAACTTTCACATTCGCAACATCTATCAGAAATTACACGTGCACTCAGTTAGTGAAGCAGTTGCAAAAGCGCTTAAGGAAAGAATTGTGTAATACCAGATCGTACTATTTTTCATTCTCCAAATTACCACCCTCCGCTGGCGCCGCCGCCGCCGCTGCTTCCACCACCAAATCCTCCAAAACCACCGCCACCGCCGCTCCAGCCACTTCCACCACCACCCCAGTTGCCACCCCTTCCTCTTCCGCTGCCCAGGAAACTGCCCCAGAATAATGGCCAGAAAAGACTGCTGTACCCTCTGCGGCTCATCATGCCTCCGCCCCGGCCTCCGCCTCTCTTTATAATCATTATGATAACAAAAATTATGATAACAAGAAAAAGCAAGCCACCACCGGCGCCGCCATCCTTATCTCTTTCCCGTCGTTCTTTATATTCACCTACCGCTGCCCTGCTTAAGGAATTAACAGCCTCATCTAATCCTTCATAGTAATTCCCGTTTCTGAAATTAGGCTTTAAATCATTTTCAATAATATCTCCTGCAGTAATATCAGGTATAGCTCCTTCCAGGCCATAACCAACTTCGATTCTCATTTTCCTGTCATCTGCTGCAACAAGAATAAGTACTCCATTATTGGTCTTTTTGTTGCCAATCCCCCATGACCGAAAAAGTTTGTTAGCATAGTCTTCAATGGGGTAATCATTCAAGGTAGGAATAATAACTATGGCAATCTGATTAGATGTGGTATCGTCCAATGCGACTAATTTCTGCTCCAATCTCTGCACCTCATCCGCTGATAATATATGTGCTTCATCATTTACCAGTCTCGGTGGGTTGGGCCTGGGTAAAATATTCTGGGCAGAAGCTATGCTGCCGGTAAAGAGAAGAAATATAAAGACAAGCTTTTTCATATCACCATTTCTATCAAAAACTGCTGGCTTTGCAAATAACTAATGAATCAGACGGCGCCATTTTTTGTTAGTTTGTACCGCAGCATTTTTATTTGCCAAAAACAATATCATCGGGTAATTCATTTTTATCTGTTGAAGCATCAAACGGGAAATGATATTCCAGCGCCTCGCCGATTTTTTTCACTACATCTGCAATACCATCAGCATAATTTTCTTTGTTGAATTGCGCAATCATGTTGCTGACTGTAGTATTCCAGAATTCCTTACCCGTTTTTATATAAATGCCTTCATCGCCGAATACAGCCAATTGTTTATCTTTCATTGCAACATATACAAGTGCAGCGTTATGCTGCTCTGTTTCATGCATTTTCAATCCGCCGAAAATTTCTATGGCACGGTCAACTGCATCTACAAACCGGCATCTGCTTTCCACATATACTCTTACTTCGCCGCTTGTATTTTTTTCAGCAGCCTGTATGGCCTGCAAAATCTTTTCTTTTTCTTTTTCCGAAAAAAATTCAGCAGATTTTCTTTTAAATAAGCGCAGCATTATTTGGATGAATCTAAGAAGTTAACAGTTGGAGCTTTTTCAGAACCGGCTTCTGCCTCAAAATATCCTTTCGGATCAAAATGAAACCAGCCTGCATAAATATTGTTTGGAAAAACTCTTATCGTTGAATTATATCCCTGCACAGCAGTATTGAAATCATTTCTTGCAACCTTTATCCTGTTTTCTGTTCCTTCCAGTTGCGTCTGCAAACCGCGAAAAGCATCGTTAGCTCGAAGTGTGGGATAATTCTCTGCTACTGCGAGCAATCTTCCAAGAGCAACAGATAATTGTCCTTGTGCCTGTTGAAATTGCTGAATTTTTTCCGGAGTCAGGTCGTTGGGGTTTACCTGGATGGAAGTCGCTCTTGCACGGGCGCTGATTACGTTTTGCAAAGTAGTTTGTTCAAAATTAGCCTCTCCTTTTACAGTACTCACGAGGTTGGGAATAAGGTCTGCACGCCGCTGGTATTCACTCTGCACATTTCCCCATTTGCTTTTCACATTTTCGTCGAGCTGCACTGTATTCCGCTGAAAGCCGACGGCACCGCAACCGACACAACCGCCAACAAGCACGATTAAGCCAAGAATAACTATCAGTACCAGGTTTTTAGTTTTCATTTTCTTTATTATTTATTGTTTAACCAGTTATCAAATTAAATACCTGAAAAGATTTTATGACGATTAGTCACTCTTTAAAAAACTTACCGTTAATATATTTGTGCAAATTCATTGGATAATACATTTATTTCATCACTTGTTAGTCGTTCATTCCCCGAATTTATTACAACACGAAACCTGAAAGTAACCGAATTTCCTTTCTGCAGATTGAAATTCAAAGTTTGTTTTCCATTGCTGAAAATTTTTTGTCCCAGCGGATTGGCAGCAAACAAACCATAACCACGGGCATGCCAATAAGTGGGATAGCCGACATTTTGGGGATGATCAATGATGGCAATGCTGATAGTGTCCTTACCTTTTTTACCATACAGCATGCACCATTTGGCACGTGTACCCCAAGCACTGTCGCCTTCCCGTTCTTCGCTTGTCAAATAATTACCTGTTACACCCGGATTATTGTTGGCAGCAACAGTGGTAATATTCCCGTTTAGGTCAGTGAATTGTCTTTCTTCTTTTGAAGGTAATTCAAGTTCATGTGTTACACGCATTCCGAGCATGCCATCTTTCGTATCGGGAAAAGAAACATCCTGCGTGGCAGTCAATGTAGTGATGCGGTCAATAATTCTTTTGCCGCCGTCAGCACTAAAAATTAAAGTCGTGGCTTCCTTCAGCAAAATATTGTTATGGATGTCCTGCCAGTTTGCCGTATATTTCAATATTCCTTTGCTGCCGCTTTCTGTTTCGGCGATATGGATACTTTTGATCCATCCGTATTTATTTTTTTTCTCTGAAGGAATAGCATAAGAATTATTCCAGAAATCGAGTCCGTTTACATTTTCATAATTAAGCCATAAACCTACATGATGCGGATGATCAACAGGTTCATTTGCCCGCGGTTCGATGGGGAATCCCCGTGTAATGATTTCCCCGTTTGCTGCATAAACAGGATAAACTACAGGTTTTTCCAGGCTATCAGGATAAATAAACCCGGCAAAAGGTTTTCCGCCTGCATTAATGATGACTTTTTGATGCAGGGCATCGGGCAATACTTCTATATGGTACTTCTGTGCAAAAAGAGATACCGGGAAAATATTGATGAGGATGAACAGAAATTTTTTTTTCATAAGGCAAAGTTTATCGCTGCTTATCATTCATTTCAATAAATGTATAACTTTAATTGAGATTGCTTAATTAATATGCACATAACAAATGACTGAAAATTAAAAATTTTATTTTTCCCCTGAATATTTTCTGCTTTGCATTGATAACCGGCTTGGTTTCTGAGAGCAGAAATATTCTTTAAATATAAAAATCGCCATCACAAAATTTTCAATCAAACAATCATGAAAAATTCACGCAGGGAATTTATTAAAAAAGGCGCTATGACGGGCGCTGCTGCTTATTTAGGATCAATTGGTTTCAGTGCATCAAGCTACAGGAGGATCATTGGGGCCAATGATCGCGTAAATGTTGGTGTTATCGGTTTTTCAGACAGGCACAAAGATGCGCATATACCCTGTTTTATGAACCTGTATAAAGAATTCAATTTTGATGTGATCGCCGTTTCTGATATCTGGAAAAAGCGAAGGGAGGAAGGAGCAGCAATATGGAAAGAAAAATTAAGTCATGATATTACTGAATGTGTAAATAATGATGAGTTATACAATATCAAAGATGTAGATGCAGTGCTCATCAGCACTTCTGATTTTCAACACGCGCAACACACTATTGATGCAGTGAAAGCCGGACGAGATACTTATACCGAAAAGCCGCTTGCAGAAACGATGGAAGATGCACGGGCAGTGATGAAAGCTGTGAAAGAAAGCGGGAAGATCGTTCAGATAGGTTCGCAGCGCAGAAGCGGATCGAATTATATAGCAGCAAATGATTTTATACAATCTGGGAAATTCGGGCCGATAGTAATGGTTGAACTTACCTGGAATGTAAACCAACCGGGACGCTGGCGCAGGCCGGCACTTGTGGCGCAACTGAAGGAAGAAGATACAGACTGGAAAAGATTTATGCTGAACCGCCCGGATGAACCATTCAATGCAAGGCATTATCTCGAATACCGTTTGTTCTGGCCTTATTCTTCCGGCATTCCCGGTCAATGGATGTGTCACCAGATTGATACAGTGCATTGGTTCAGCGGGTTTCCTCATCCGCGAAGTGTAGCTGCCAATGGCGGTATTTATGCATGGAAAGACGGCAGAAAAAATGCAGATACATTTACAGCAGTTTTTGATTATGGCCCGCTGGATGATATAAGCGCTGGCTTCCAGGTATTATTCAAATCAAGGCAAACAAATGCGGCGGGTGATGTAACTGAAATATATTATTCCAACGGCGGTACGCTTAATCTTGACACGAACAGGATTACGCCGGAAGGAGGCTTAAAAGCAGAATATGCCAATGCAATGAATATGAAACCAAACCTGTTGCATGAAATTTACCTGAATGATATGTTACCTAAAATTGAAACAGGCGCCAATACCGGGGGTGATTCACTTACATTGGCACATGTACGCAACTGGATGGAATGTGTGCGCAGCCGCAGGCAACCTAATGCCTCCATAGAAGCAGGATACAATCATTCCATTGCAGTAATTATGGCAAATGCTGCTTACCGCACCGGCGAAAAAGTAACTTTTGATGAACAAATACAGGAAGTGATGGCAGGCGGAAAGGTGTTTAAGTATTAGTGCAGATTTTTTATTTCAGCCAGGTTTCTTATTTCAACTCAAGCATTACACATTCAGCATTCTCTTTATCATTGTTAATGAGTTGAATATTGCTCTGCGAGGAAAAGAAAATAAATTCTCCATTTTTAATTTTTCTGCTGTTATCTGCCGGATCTGTTTGTACTGTTCCTGATATATCTATCAAAAGATGAGCGCAATTGTTTTAAGGTAATTTATACTGCCCGCCGTGTGTAATAATGAGTTTATAACATCGGACTGTTTTTTCTTCCCATAAAAGTTCCCCGCCATTTTGCTTTTCAATCTTGCAAATGCCGGTATCAATTTTTTCTTTCACCAATTCAATATCCATTACATGAAACATGGTATCCCCCGCATTAAATACCCGGTGCGTAATTGGTTTTTCATTATATGCAGCAAACCATGTATTGCCGGGCTGGGATTCACCAGGTGAAGTAGGATTTTCTCCCATCACCTGCGAACCGGTCAACGCTTTGGTGATAACCACAACTACTGAAGGCAAGGCATGTACGTGATACAATGTAGTATCGCCGGGAGGAATATGCACATCAATTAACCTGACATATTCATTTTCAAGCACGACCTTATGGCGGGGCTCATTCTTTACAGGCACCTGTGCCAGGGCACTGTACCCCCAAACTATCAGCAGCAACGAAAGCAGTCCGGAATATAATGCTGAGCTTTTCATTCGTGTATTTTTTCATAAATAAAGATATAGCTATTCAGATCAAAATATTTTTCCGGGGCACTGTTCAGAATAACTTCTTTACTTTGCCAGTCCAGTGAAAATAAGATTGCTATGCCACAAAGTGTGATTGCCGGTATCGGCATGTATGTTCCCGAAAATGTTGTGACAAATAATGATCTGACCAGGTATATGGATACAACTGATGAATGGATACAGGAACGTACGGGTATTAAAGAACGACGTTATGCCCACAGGACAAAAGAAACTACAACCACTATGGGAGCAGAGGCTGCAAGAGTGGCAATTGAAAGAGCGGGCATTACCCCACAGGAAATTGACTTCATTATTTTTGCTACGCTTTGCCCCGATTATTATTTTCCGGGCTGCGGAGTATTGGTGCAACGTGCTTTGCAGATGAAAGAGATCGGCGCCCTCGATGTACGCAATCAGTGCTCCGGTTTTATTTATGCATTAAGTGTGGCGGATCAGTTTATCAAA
>JAHEZC010000106.1 GCA_023251275.1 Parafilimonas sp.
ACCATTATGATGGGTTTGGCAGGATGCAATAAAATTACCTGTTTTATTTTATCATATACACAGGATACCAAACATTCAGTAAAAATGATGGCCTGGATACAGGTGCTGTAAAGAAAGAGATCTGTTTCATTATACTTTAGGTTCATCTTTTCAAATCAGAAAAAATTGTTCAGATATTTTTAATTATCAATATTGTTGCGAATATTTGTTGCTTAAATGAACTTAAAAGTTAACAAATAACCTTACCAAAAATTTTATTTATGAAAAGACAAGCAACCGCCGTTTGGAACGGTTCCGGAAAAGAGGGAAGCGGACATTTAACCACCCAAAGTGGTGCGCTTAATAATACGCCTTATAATTTTGCATCGCGTTTTGGAGAAGGCACTGATACCAATCCTGAAGAGTTGGTTGCGGCTGCACATGCCGGCTGTGTTGCTATGAAACTGAGCTTTGTGCTGGGTGCAGCAGGATTTACACCAGAAATGCTTGAGGCTACTTCAAATATAACGCTGGATGATGGAAAAATAACCAACTCTCACATTGTATTGAAGGCAAAAGTGCCCGGTATAAGCAAAGAAAAATTTGATGAATGTGCAAAAGATGCAAAGGAGAATTGCCCTATCAGCAGATCTTTGAACGCGGAAATTTCAATGGAAGCTGAATTGATACAATAAATACAATGGGTATCGAAATAAGAAAGGCTTCTGCGAATGATAGTTCGATCATTGCACCGCTGTTTGATTTGTACAGAATTTTTTACAAACAAAAATCTGATGTAAAGGCTGCAGCAGAATTTATTCAGGAAAGATTGTTGAATAATGAGTCGGTGATCTTTCTCGCATTTCTTGGAAGTGAAGCGGTAGGGTTTACACAGTTGTATCCCATTTTTTCATCTGTGAGCATCGGAAAAGCATGGTTGCTGAATGATCTTTTCGTACATGAAAAGGCAAGAGGTAAAGGTGTTGCATCTGAATTATTAGATGCTGCAAAACAACTGGGCACAGAAACGAACTGCAAATGGCTGATGCTCCAGACTGCTCATGATAATTTTACTGCACAATCTGTGTATGAAAAAAATGGATGGGAGAGAAGTGAATTTTACAGCTATTATTTTTACCTGTAGAATAAAACCTGTGAGGTTTTTTTAACACTCACAGGTTCAGTTTTTTTATTTCAAATAACTCCTGATAAACCACGCCCATTTCTCATGCTTCTCCATTAAACCTGTAATATAATCAGCATTGCCAAGGTCTTTATATTTATCAGAAAAGGTACTAATGTCATTTCTCAGGTATCGTGCAATGGCCTCATGATCATCCAGCAGATTTTTTAACTGCTTCTTTTGGTCATTGGTGTATTCTTCCTCTTCAAGATTAGTCATTTTCAGGAAATCTTTTAATCTTCCCTGTGAGTAATGCCCGATAGCACGAATACGTTCTGCCACTTCATCAATCACTTCATCCAGCTCTTCGTAGATGCCTTCATAGAATTTGTGCATCTCCATAAAATTTTCGCCTTCTACATTCCAATGGTAGTTGCGCGTTTTGGTATATAATACGAATTCATCTGCCAGTAGCCGGTTCATTTTTTCCGCTACTGCCTGTGCATTTTTGTCAGTAATTCCAATATTTGCTTTCATAATCTTCTGTTTTAGTGTATAAAAAAAATAGTATGATAAATTTACAAACTACAGGCCACATTTAGTGAAATCATTAAAATATCAGTATCAGCATTTTTCCGCGGAGCTTGATATAATTGGGAATCTTATTTGAATTCCTTTATCTTTGCCGCCCGAAAATTTCGGAATATTTCCCGTAAGGCTTTACAAGTTCTCCGGCTGACCGGAGGCGCCAGCAGGGTGTAATCTTAACCGGATTATTAAATGCCAAAGGTAAAAACAAACTCCAGCGCCAAAAAGCGCTTTAAGGTAACAGGCACAGGAGAGATCACCTACAACAAGTCGTTCAAGCGACATATTCTGACGAAGAAATCAAAAAAACGCAAACGAACTTTAAGACAGAAAGGAATTATATCTTCTGCCAACAGAGATTTTGTAATGCGTTTATTGCGCCTGAAGTAATTTCAGTAACAATTAAATCTGCAAACTTTAAATATTGAACTTTAAACTTTAAACTATTATATGCCACGTTCAGTAAATGCGGTAGCGTCAAAAGCGAGAAGAAAAAAAATTTTTAAGCAAGCCAAAGGCTATTATGGCAAGCGTAAAAATGTATATACTGTTGCCAAAAATATTGTTGAAAAAGGCCTTACTTACAGTTATGTTGGCCGTAAACTCAAAAAGCGTGAATACCGGCAGTTGTGGATTGCACGTATCAACGCCGCTGTAAGAGAGGAAGGCTTAACATATAGTGAATTTATTAACAGGTTGAACAAAAAAGGGATTGAATTGAATCGAAAAATCCTGGCAGATATGGCTATGAATGAGCCTGGCAGTTTTAAAACACTTATTGAATCTGTAAAATAAGGATGGCAAAAAATATATTTAAACCGGGGGATATTCACCTTCGGTTTTTTTTATTTAATAATTTGGTCAAAAATTTACTTTTGTACCGGAAAAAATAATTCACTTAAATAACTGGACCCACAGGAATGAACAATACATACACCGAACTGGTGAAACAAACTTTCCATTTTCCCCAGGAAGGTTTTGAGATTAATGATGAAGGCGAACTCAAATTCAATGGACTTGACCTGATGAAGTTAATTGAAAAGTACGGCACCCCCCTTAAACTTACTTATCTGCCCAAAATTGGTAACCAGATAAATAAGGCCAAGAAGATGTTTGATCATGCCTTTAAAAAGCATAAGTATGAGGGTAAATATTTTTACTGTTATTGTACCAAAAGTTCTCACTTTTCTTTCGTGGTAGAAGAGGCGTTGAAACATGAAATACATCTTGAAACATCGTATGCTTATGATATCGAGATTATAAACAAACTCTATCAACGCAGGAAAATATCCAAAGATACTTTTATAATATGCAATGGGTATAAGCAGAAGGGATATACTTCAAGGATTGCCAAATTGATTAATTCAGGCTTTAAAAATGTAATTCCCATCCTCGATAATAAAGAAGAACTTGATTCATATAAAAGAAGTGTGCGACAGCCTTTTAAACTCGGCATAAGGATCGCAGCAGAAGAAGAGCCCACTTTTCCTTTTTACACTTCACGCCTCGGTATGCGGGCAAAAGACATACTCGAGTTTTATGTGGACAATATCGAAGGATATGAAAATAAGTTTCAGCTAAAAATGCTGCATATTTTTTTAAACAAAGGAATCAAAGATGACATTTATTACTGGAGCGAATTGAATAAAATTATCAATTTGTACTGCCAGCTAAAAAAGATATGCCCGGAACTGGATTCTATTAATATCGGTGGCGGTTTTCCCATAAAGCATTCTCTCGGATTTGAATACGATTATCAATTCATGATCAATGAAATCGTGAGCAATATTAAAAAGTCCTGCAAAAAAGCAAAAGTTCCCATACCTGATATTTATACTGAGTTCGGCAGTTTTACGGTTGGTGAAAGCATGGCGCATATTTACAGCGTGATAGGGCAGAAGATACAAAATGACCGCGAGATATGGTATATGATTGATTCTTCCTTTATTACCACTTTGCCTGATACATGGGGCATTGGCGAGAAATTTTTGCTATTGCCTATTAATAAATGGTACAATGATTACCAACGTGTAGTGTTGGGTGGCATCACCTGCGACAGCCACGATTATTATGATTCCGAAGAACATGTGAATGAAGTATTTCTTCCTAAATTGACAACCAACGGAAATGGCAAAGCAGCAAATGATAAAACCAGGCCGGAGCGTTTGTGTGTAGGGTTCTTTCACACAGGCGCTTACCAGGACCAGATCAGCGGCTATGGTGGCATTAAGCATTGTTTAATTCCTTCCCCCAAGCATATAATAGTGGGGTACGATAAGAGTGGTAAACTTACTGATTGGGTCTATGCTAAAGAACAATCTGCCCAAAGTATGCTGAAAATACTCGGATATATTTAAGAAAAACTTTTGTAACTGCAGCATAGCCATCTGTAGCTTGGAGCAGCTTTTTTATGAACGGAGTGTTATTGCAAACAAGAGTTAGTATTTTCAATCAAAGTTTCTCTCATGAAAATTTTTATCCTGTCTGTTGCCATAAGTCTTTTTGGGTTATGGGCAACTGCACAAACTGCTGAAGATTCCATCAAAACGGTTGTCAATAATATGTTTGATGCGATGCGCAACGGTGATAAAGCGTCATTAATTTCCTGCTTTGCAGATAGTGCAATCCTACAGACTATTATAGAAAAAGATGGTAAAATCACAATAAAAACTGAGCCATTAAAAGAGTTTGCTGATTTTGTAGCAACCGTGGCCAAAAATGATGCAGATGAAAGAATAACGTTTGATGTTATAAAGACGGACGGAACTTTGGCAATAGTTTGGACGCCTTATAAATTCTATTACAAAGGAAGCTTCAGCCACTGCGGCACAGATGCATTCCAGTTGGTAAAAATAAACGGCAATTGGAAGATTCAATATTTAATTGACACAAGAAGAAAAACAGGTTGTGATTAAATGTGTCTTTAGAACAAACTCAATTTTTGCCTTCCCGAATAGTTAAATGGCACCGTAATAAAAACCCCAACCTTACCCACTCTTGCTGTTCCTTTTATTTCCACGAATAAGTCACCCGATAACAGAGTAGTAAATGCATTCCTGAAAATACTTTTCGTATTAAGCAGCATTCTGGAGGGAATGGAAAACTCCGACTGCCTTGATATTCTCATTAAAGTGTCAAGCGAATATTTCCCCACATAATTGTGATCCACATACACATCACAGTCAATCTTTTTCAGATATACGCCAAAACTGTTAGGGTTAAAATAAATCAAGTCCATACTTACGGTGGAATGATCAGATCCGATGCTGTCAATTTTAAAATTCCTGATATCCCGATATACAAATGATTGGGTATTTCCGCAGGCCGATAAGATTAAGCTAACAATAAAAGAGGTAAGAAAAATTTTCATATCCCATATTTAAACGCAAAATAGGGGAGAAAGTTTTTTTGCTGTAAATTTTTTTTGCGGGCACGGTGATTTCTTATGCTATAATTCTTAGGGGATAGGATTTTTGCTGTTAAAAATATAAGTCTATTATATTTAGTTTATTTATTAAATCTTAAATTGTTGTTTATAAATGATTTAATTTATTTAACTATTATTAAAAATTGAAAATAATTCCTGAAAATTTACAGTATATATTTCTAATAAGTCAAAATATTTCTCCATTCATATTTTATTTACTTTATTATTTCAATTAACTGATTTACAATAATTTATAAATTGTTACCTGAATAAACACTTTGTCACATACATGCATATTAATTTTAATAATATTTATGATTAGTGAGTATAGAATTTTGACTTATTTTTTTGCCTGCAGAGACTTCAACTTTTAATTGAAGTGAGAAAAGAGATCATAAAATTTTGAATTCGGAGGAGGATACTGTGTTTCAACAAGTCACGCTACAGTATATTAGTTTACACTATTTTAAAAATGTTTTAGGAAAAACCGATTTCACAGAAATTGCTTCGGTCTGAAGTTAATGAGCTTTTAAGTCATTTTGAGGAACATTACCTTTGCTGCCTTAAAACAATAATTTTTTCATGAGGCTATACCCGGAACAGGCATCTGCGCAACTTGAATTTGAAAAGATAAAAATCTTGCTGGAAGGATATTGTAAAAGCGCTTATGCTAAAAACAAGGCGCAAAATCTGCTCATTCACACAAAAAAAGAATTGATAGACCTTGCATTGAAGCAGGCCCATGAATATAAAATGTTGATTTTGCAATCGCAGTATTTCCCCAATGATGAGGTTTTTAATATTTCTCATGAATTAAAGCTGCTCAGCATTCCAGGAAGTATGCTTTCCGGCGAACAAATAATGGAGCTCAGAAAGCTTACTAAAACGACGCAAAATATTTTCCACTGGTTTGATAATGAGAAACGCATTGCCTTGCCTGCTCTCAGCAAAGTAATTGCGGATACTTATTATGAGAAAACTATTGCAGATTTAATTGACGAAGTGCTCAATGAATATGGCGAGGTAAAAGACAGTGCTTCGCCTGAGTTACAGAAAATAAGAGTGAATTTATTTCGGAAAAGAAATGAGTTGCGACGGATGTTCGAAAAGGTTGTGGCAAGATTAACCAGGGCAGGTTATAGTGCAGATATTGAGGAAAGCATGAGTAACGGCAGGAGAGTAGTTGCAGTTTTTGCTGAACATAAGAGGCAGGTAAAAGGGATCCTGCATGGTGAGAGTGATAGCCGCAAAACTGCATTTATTGAACCGGAAGAAACGATTCAGCTTAATAATGAAGTTTTTGAACTGGAAAATGATGAACGAAAAGAAGTGCAGCGTATTCTGCGTGTTTTAACTACTCAGCTTTCTGTTTACGGCAGTTTACTTTATATTTATTACCAGGTAGTTGGTGAATACGATTTTATCCGGGCCAAAGCCAGGCTTGCAATGGATATAAATGGAAATTATCCGAACCTTACTGATAAAACACATATAGAGCTTCACGACGCTTATCATCCTTTGTTATATTTCTTCAATCAGAAAGTTTTAAAAAAGACCATTCCAGTTAATATTACATTAAATACAGAACATAGAATACTGGTCATAAGCGGCCCCAATGCAGGCGGAAAAACAGTTGCCATGAAAACAGTTGCGCTTAACCAGGTGATGCTGCAAAGCGGCTTGCTTATTCCGGTGAAAGCAACCTCTGTCATTGGTATTTTCAATCAGCTTTTTATTCATATAGGGGATACACAAAGTTTGGAATTCGAGCTTAGCACTTACTCGTCACACCTGCTGCACATGAAATTTTTTATTGAAAATGCAAATGGCAAAACATTATTTTTCATTGATGAATTAGGCAGCGGCAGCGACCCAAACCTCGGTGGTGCATTTGCTGAAGTTATCCTTGAAGAGATGGTGAACCGGCACTCTTTCGGGATTGTTACAACCCATTATCTTAACCTGAAAGTAATGGCTGCACACACTCCGGGTATCATTAATGGGGCGATGGTTTTTGATGAAATAAATCTCCGGCCCTTATATAAGCTTTCCATAGGTAAACCCGGAAGCTCTTATACATTTTCTATTGCGGAAAGAATTGGATTGCCTAGACTATTGATCAGCAAAGCAAGAAAGCTGGTGGATGAAGATCATTTCAGGTTAGATAAGCTGTTAAACAACACTGAGCAGGATCTCGAAAAATTAGAAGAAGATAAAGCGAAGCTTAAAAAGTTGTTGAATGAGAATGAGAACCTGAAGGCAGCAATGCTTAAGACAATGGATAAAGAGAAGCATCAGCAGCGGATTGAACTCTTAAAACATCAGAATAAAATAGCAGAAGAGCGTATTCTCAATCTGAAAGAAAATTAAAACAGATCGTTTTTGAATGGCGAAAAAGTGAAAATAAAGAAGAATTAGTCAGGCAAATTCAAAACCTTTTATTCACGAAAAAAGAACAACTTGTAAATAATAAGCTTGCAAAAAAAGTGGAATCAAAATATATCGAAGTAAATAAAGAAATTTCTATAGGAGCGAGGGTGAAAATGAGAAAGAACTACCAGGTAGGGGAAGTAAAAGAAATAAGAGGAAGGAGGGCTGTGGTTCAAATCGGCGCATTGCCTATGAATGTGGCGCTTGCGGATCTTGTGGTGGTGGAAGCAAAGGAAAGGGCAACATTATAATTAAGTATCTTGCAATTTTATTATG
>JAHEZC010000632.1 GCA_023251275.1 Parafilimonas sp.
ATTCAAGTTCTACTGAGCGATTCTGAATACTCACTCTTTTATAAATTTGCTCTATCAACGGCATTTTGAAACGAAGACCTGGTGAAAGTATGCGCTGATATTTGCCGAACAACGTGATCACCGCGATGGTGCCCTGGTTTACTGTTACCAGTCCGCTGAACAGGACAAACAACAGGAGTATCAGCCACCAATAAGAAGAAATGAATTGCATACAATAAATTTTGCGAAAGGTATGAAATCATTTAAATCTGTTATTATTATCTATTTTTTTAAAAAACTATCAGTAAATTCGATACATGGAAACAATTGAACTTTTGCGGGAAATCGAAAAGCTCTCTCCGTCTGAAAAATTACTTATAATAGAAAAAACGGTTCATTCATTAAGGTTAAATGAATTGAATTCCCTGAGTGTTGCTGCTGAAGTATTGAGAGATGAATATAAAACTAACAGGGAGCTTATTATTTTTTCTTCATTGGACATAGAAGATTTTTATGAACCGAGGTGAAATATGGCTAATCAATCTTGATCCAACAATTGGAGCAGAGATAAAAAAGACAAGACCTGCAATAATTGTGAACAATAATGGCCTTGGGAAACTGCCGTTAAAAATTATTGTTCCGCTTACTGATTGGAAGGAAAAATATTCAATAGCTCCATGGATGGTGCATTTCATTCCTGATACAATCAACAATCTTTACAAAGAATCTGCTGCAGATTGTTTTCAGATCAGATCTGTTTCAGAGAGGAGGTTTGTGAAACAAGTTGGTAATATTACTCCGGATCAATTGGCTAAAATTGAAATTGCTCTTGCACAGGTTTTATCTATCATTGATTAAATCGTTTCTCCCCACACCTGTACCAAATGCACCAATACTTTCACGGCTTTCTCCATATCCTTCACGCCAATCCATTCATGTTTGCTGTGAATGGCCTGCATACCGGTAAAAATGTTGGCGCATGGCAGTCCCATAAAACTTAAACGGCTGCCATCAGTACCGCCACGGATAGGCTCATTGCGTAATTCGAGCCCTGCACGCTTGTATGCTTCAGCAGCATTGGCTGCGACCCGTGGAAATTTATCCAGCACTTCTTTCATGTTACGATATTGTTCATACACTTCAAACTCCATTGTCGCTTTGGGATGATTCAGCATAACATCCGCTGCAATTGTTTTCAGCCTTGCTTCATGCTTTTCAAGATTGGCAGTTTCAAAATCACGCACAATAAATTCTATCCAGGCTTTTTCAGCAATACCTTCCACCCGCACCGGGTGCACAAATCCTTCTCTCCCTGATGTAGTTTCGGGACTGAATTCATTTTTAGGCAATGCTGCTAAAATTTCTCCCGTGATCTTTAATGCATTTACCAATTTATCTTTTGCATAACCGGGATGTGCTATTACACCATGCACAATAATTTTCACACCATCGGCGCTAAAGGTTTCATCTTCAAATGTTCCTGCTTCGCCCCCATCAAGCGTATAAGCATAATCGGCTCCCAATCTTTTCAGATCAACTTTTGCTGTTCCTTTTCCTACTTCTTCATCAGGTGTAAATAAAATTTTTATTTCACCATGATGAACCTCCGGATGCGTGACCAAATAATTCGCCATATCCATAATAATTGCTATGCCGCTTTTATCATCGGCGCCAAGCAGTGTTAATCCGCTTGCACTAATTATATCATCATGGCCAATACGTGCTTTCAGGTAAGGATAATCTTTTGCACTTATTATCTGCGAAGGATCATCCGGCAAAACAATATCTTGTCCGCTATAATTCTTGTGCAGAATGGGTTTTACATTGGCGCCGCTGCAATCAGGCGCTGTATCAATATGACTGCAGAAACAGATCACCGAGATTTTTTTATTTGTATTCGATGGAATCGTGGCATATACATATCCATATTCATCTGTGAATGTATCTAAACCGATTTGCTTCAATTCATTTGAAAGAAGCCTGCTTAAGTCTTTTTGTTTTTCAGAAGTAGGGTGTGTGGTGCTTTGGGGATCACTTTGCGTATCTATCTGCACATAACGCATAAATCTTTCTGCTGCCGTAAATGGATAATGCTGAAACATAACGC
>JAHEZC010000633.1 GCA_023251275.1 Parafilimonas sp.
ACAGGAGGCAAAAATGATTTTAAAAGAACATAAAAAGCACAGTGATATTGCAAGACCATTATTGGGAAATTTTGGAAGAAATGAATGGGCGATTGTAGGAACTACGTGCGACAATATTAAATCACTTGCAGATGCAATAATCAAATCATTAAGTACAAAATATAAATGTGCTTATGTTGATGCTTCTCATCATGATTCTGATAACCAGGTTTTGCCTGAACGTTTATATTCAGGTGCAATAATTGAATATACGGACAAGATCAATCATCAGCAAATCAACGTCGCAAAAGAACTGAACAAATTCCGGCTGCATCAGATTTTTGATGACACTGATTTAGTTTTAGTGAACGGCAATCATCATGAAGCAAAAAATCAGATTGTTGTAATAGACAAAACCAAAGAAGCTTCTCTGAAAAAAAGATTATCCCAGGTTACAAGCGCTTCACTCATCCTGCTGCACGATAATGCAGGTGGCATTTTTGATTTCGTGAAAGAAGCAATTCCAAACTGGCAGCAATTGCCTCTTTTAAGTTTACATGAAACAGGTAACATTGCTGATTTTCTTGAAAGACAAATGGAAGTATCTGTTCCTTCTTTAAATGGATTGGTTTTGGCAGGTGGTAAAAGTGAACGTATGGGTTATGACAAAAGCAGGTTTGAATGGCATGGCAAGGAGCAGCGATATTTCATGGCTGATTTGCTGCAGCAATTTTGTAAGGATGCTTTCATATCATGCCGCCCGGAACAACAAAAAGAAATTGACAACAATTATAAAACCATTCCGGATACATTCACAGGATTGGGTCCTTATGGCGCCATTCTTTCAGCTTTCAGGGAGCAACCCGATGCTGCGTGGTTTGTTGTTGCATGTGATCTTCCCTTACTTGACTCAAATACGTTGGTATATTTAATTCAGCAGAGGAACATTTCTTCAATAGCCACCACATTTGAAAGTCCGCACGATGGCCTGCCTGAGCCATTGATTACAATATGGGAGCCGAAAGCCTATCCGATATTGTTATCATTCCTGTCGCAGGGATATTCCTGCCCGAGAAAAGCTTTACGGAATAATGACGTAACCATCATTAAAGCGCCTGATACAGATACTTTGATGAATGTGAATACACCTGCGGAATTTGAAAAAGTGAAGGCTGTATTAAATAAGAAATTGTCAACTGTATAATTGATATCATCATGAATTTCACCAATGAATTTTTGCGATACAGTTGCCAGATAGCTTTGCCGGACTTCAGCGAAACCGGGCAAAAAAAATTAAGAGATGCAAAAGTCCTGATCGTGGGGGCCGGTGGTTTGGGTTGCCCCGCTGCACAGTATCTTGCTGCAATAGGTGTGGGTACAATTGCCATTGCAGACTTTGATACCGTTTCAATAAGCAACCTGCACAGGCAGATTTTATATACACCTGCAGAAGTCGGGATGAAAAAAGCAGTGATTGCCTGTAAAAAATTACAAGAGCAAAACCCATCCATCCGGCTAATTCCTTATGATATAAGGATCAATTCTGATAACGTGATGGAAATCGTTGAGCAGTTTGATATTGTTTCTGACGGCACAGATAATTTTGAAACAAGATTTTTACTGAATGACGCCTGTGTACTGCTGAACAAACCCATTGTGTATGGCGCTATTTACCAGTATGAAGGACAAGTGGCAGTCTGGAATGTGGCCAATGATGATGGCAGCTATTCACCAAACTATCGCGATGTATTTCCTGAGGTGGATGCTTCACAAATTCCCAATTGTGCGGAAGGAGGTGTGATACCGACACTCGCAGGCATCATCGGGTGCATGCAGGCAAATGAGGTGATTAAATATCTTACAAATACAGGTGAATTGCTTTCGGGAAAAATCCTTATGCTCGATGCACAAACCATGCAAAGCAGAATCTTGAAAATAGGGGAGAGGACAAAAGCTCAGATTAAAGAAATTCAGCAAACAGAGTACGTGCCGACTATCACAATTGAATGTCTGCAGCAAAACATGGATGATTATGCGTTGATTGATGTGAGAAATACAGATGAACGGAATACATTCCATATTGGTGGCAAACATGTCCC
>JAHEZC010000634.1 GCA_023251275.1 Parafilimonas sp.
AAATATCTCATTATGACAGTCACGATAAGGCCAGGCCAAAAGGGTTTACGGAAGACAACGGGTGGTACGCTTATACCTCAAAAGATGGCGTACTGTGGCTTTCTACAGATGCCACGGAACATGGCGAAGCCAGTCTTTTTCGTGTTGACCCTTTGCAGGCGGGTATTGCAAGTATTAATATGGGAGATGAGGTTCGTGATATATATGAAGACTCTTCCGGTACAACCTGGATGTGTTTGGGAAACAACGGGCTATTAAGAATAGATCCAAACAAAGCTGAAAAAAAATATTTTAAACATGACCCTTCTGATCCATATTCAATCAGCAGTAATGAGGTTACCTTTTTTCAACCGGACGCTGATGGATTCTATTGGGTTGGAACTATGAACGGACTTAACCGCTTTGATTCAAGAACCGGCCGGTTTACAAGATACTTTTATAATGTGATCATAAAAGGCAATTATAATGATACGGCTGTGTTTCATTTGCTAAAGGGTGCTCATGGAGAAATATATTTAAGTACAAGTAAGGCATTTATCGCACTGAATCTGCAAACCGGTTTGATAGAGCGTTATGTAAATGACCCGACAGATACGGCAAGCATAAGTGCAAATTTTGTAACGGGAAAATGCGAAGACAAATCGGGTAATCTATGGATAGGCACCTGGTCAAATGCCGGCCTAAATCTTTTTGACATAAAGACCAAAAAATTTAAACACTACCTGGTGGGTATGTTTATCGAGGGTGTTTATAAAGATAAAAAGGGAACAATATGGATAGGAACTAATAACGGCTTGTATTATCGGGATGATGCTATTGATGCCTTTATCGCGGTTGATGAGTTTGGAAAAGAATTCAGGACAGCACAAATACAAGTACAATTGGAAGATGATGATGGAAATATCTGGGGAAATTCTTCGCTCGGAATTTTCAGGTTAAACCCACAAAAACATGAACTGTGCATTTATGGAAAAAAATTCGGGATAGACGACGCCTTTTTTCGTAATTCATACAAAATATCGGATGGAAGATTGTGCTTTGGTAAAGAGGGTGGTTATTATGCTTTCTTTCCAAAAAATATAATTAATCATTTACCTCCCGGGATCATCCTGACAGATCTAAAAATAAATGGCTATTCTGTAAATCCCGGAAAAGATGCACCCTTTAAAGGAGCGCTTGCAAAAGCAAAAGAGATAAAGTTGCAATACAATCAGAATGAATTTTCTATAGATTTTGGAGCTATTCATTACAGCAGCCCGGAAGATAATATCCGGTATTATATGCTCAAAGGATATGATAACAATTGGCTTAAGGCTGACTCGTTAAACACGGTTGATTATCGCAATATCCCCACGGGAACATATACATTTAAAATAAAAGCCAGCAGCAGCTATGGTATATGGTCAGAAATAGAAGTGAAAATAATTATCTCTCCGCCCTGGTGGCGCACCTGGTGGGCTTTTATTTTATATGCTCTGCTGTTCTTACTTATGCTATGGGGAAGTATTAAATGGTGGACAAGAAAACTGGAAAAAGAAAAAAAATTGCTTGAGGAAAAAGTCATGATGCGCACACAGGAGTTGCGGCAGGAAAAAGAAATAGTGGAACGTACCTTATCAGAACTCAAATCCACGCAGGCGCAACTGATACAAAGTGAAAAAATGGCTTCGCTTGGGGAGCTTACCGCAGGTATTGCGCACGAGATACAAAACCCCTTGAATTTTGTAAACAACTTTTCCGAGGTCAGTAATGAGTTACTCGATGAAATGAAAAATGAACTTGCAACCGGCAACCGGCAACTTGCAACTGAGATAGCTGAAGATATAAAACAAAATCTTGAAAAAATAATTCACCATGGCAAGCGGGCAGATGGTATTGTAAAAGGGATGTTGCAACATTCACAAAAAAGCACAGGACGAAAAGAACTGACAGATATAAACGCTTTATGCGATGAATATTTACGATTAAGTTATCATGGCATGAGAGCGAAGGAAAAGGCCTTCAATGCTGAAATGAAAACAGATTTTGATGAAAGTATTGGAAAAATAAATATCATACCGCAGGATATTGG
>JAHEZC010000107.1 GCA_023251275.1 Parafilimonas sp.
CGCGGGCACAACATTGCCATTACTCAGTCAATGGAACTGAGCAAATACCATCTCGTATTAAATCCCGACATTACTTTCGCACCTGGCGTTTTGGAAGACATTTATGATTTTATGGAGCAGAATCCTGATGTAGGCCAACTGATGCCGAAAGTTTATTACAGCACCGGAGAATTACAAAAGCTGTGCAAGCTGCTCCCAAATCCCCTTGATCTTATTGGAAGAAGGTTTCTGATCGGATTGAAGTGGATAAAAAAAAGGAATGAGCAATATGAGCTTAGCCACTTCAGTTATGATAAAATACTCGATATACCAAACCTGTCCGGGTGTTTTATGTTTTTAAGAACGGATATTCTGAAGGAAGTTGGCGGTTTCGATACAAGATTTTTTATGTACTTAGAAGACTTTGATTTAACGAGAAGAATTCATAGAATATCAAGAACCATCTTTTATCCGTGTGTGAGTGTAATTCATGAATTCAATAAAGGATCTTATTCAAACTTCACGCTCCTTTGGCGTCATATCGTTTCTGCTGTCAAATATTTCTTCAAATGGGGATGGGTTTTCGATGAAGAAAGAAAAAAATTTAATAAAAAAGTATTGTCTCAGCTTTAATGAGCGGTGATGATATTTATAAAATTTAGCAGTTTAAAATATTTGGTATAAATTCTGTTTAATAAAAAAGTACGCTTAAAGTATCATTAGTTATGCGGAACAAAAAAAAATCAGTTGTCGTATTTGTGGCGTTAGCCTGCTGTTTTTTCTCCTGTTCAAATGCACAGGTCAAAATCACACTTTCCTCCGGCAATAAAGCCAATTACCAGATATATATTTCGAATGATACAGGGGTAGAATCGAAAGCTGCAAAGGTTCTTCAGGGTTATTTATTCAAAATATCCGATGCTGATTTTACTGTTACCACTTCACGTGGCAGCAGGCAGATTATCATTACAGACGTGAAAAATGCGCGGCAGCTTTTTCCTGACCTTCGTTTCGGTAACCCCGGCGAAGGGGGAGTTTTAATACGAATGGTAAATTATAATCTGTTAATAGTTGGTGCAGATGACCAGGGGATAATGAATGCCGTTTATGAGTTTCTTGAAAAGTTTTTGGGGTGCAGGTATTATGCTGAAGATGCTGTATATATTCCCAAAATAAACCAGGTCAGTATTCCAGGGAAAATACAATATAAGTATGCACCTGTAATCAAATACAGGTTTATTAATTACAACGAAGCTTTCAAAGGTTCTTATGCGGAATGGAATAAGTTAACGAATCAGCCAGGCAACCCCAACAATCTTAAAATGCCCGAATGGGGACTCTGGGTACACTCAATGTTTACACTTGTGCCTCCGGAAAAATATTTTAAAGATCATCCTGAATATTATGCACTCAGAAACGGGAAAAGAACGCAAACACAACTTTGCCTCACAAACCCTGATGTGCTGAAAATTGCTTCTGAATCTCTTGCAGGTATTATTCAGCAAAATCCACAGGCTGAATTTTTTTCCGTCAGCCAGATGGACAATAATGGTTTTTGCCAGTGTGATAATTGCCAGCGAATTGCAAAAGAAGAACAAAGCCAGAGCGGGCCTTATGTAAATTTTGTAAACCAGGTTGCAGCAGGGTTTCCAGATAAGATCATCTCCACGCTGGCATATAATTTCAGCCGCAAAGTGCCGCAAAATATTAAGCCCGCATCTAATGTAAATATTTTCTTTTGTGCAACGGGCCACAACAGGTGTGTGCCTTTTATAAGTGTGACAGGGCCTGGATCGGTATATGCAGATCTAATGGACTGGAAGAAAAAAACAAATAATATTTTCTTCTGGGATTATTTAACGGATTTCAGGCATTTACTACTGCCTTTTCCAAATTACCACGTGCTGAAGCCCAATATTCAATTTCTTGCCGACAATAATATTCCATATACATTTCAGCAGGGATGGGCATTTGCAGGAAGCGAAATGAGTGAATTAAGATGTTACTTACTCGCAAAGCTTTTATGGGATCCGGCGATAAATATAGATTCAACCCAACAGGGCTTCCTGGATTTTTATTATGGGCCTGCGGGAAAATGGATCGGAGAATATCTTCATTCACTTACCTCGTATGTGCAGAACAACAAAGTGGAATTGACCAATTCCGATGCACCACTTGATCATGCAGATGATTTTTTATCAGCGGAGCAATTAAATAAATACAAACAATTTTTTGCAAATGCAGAAAATGAAGTAAAAAATGACAGCATATATTTTAAGAGAGTTCAGATTGCTGAGCAATCCATACGTTATGCTGTGTTGGAAGGAGAAAGCAAAGAGGATACTTCCGCGAAAAATGTCAATTATTACTTATCCATGTTAAATGATTTTAAACGGGTGGCAAAAGAGGCTAAAGTAAACAGGGTAGCGGAAGGTAATGTAACAGTGGATAGTTTTTATAATGAGAATACAACGTATCAGAAAACAAAAAGAATAAAACATCTTGCCCTTGGCGCTGCAGCTAAAATTACCGATCCTTCAGGCTATTCTCCGGGAGTATCGCTGAACGCATTATTTGATGGAATGAAAGGTGATAAAACAACTGATAAAAAGTGGGTTCCCTTCGAAAAACCGTTTATAGAACTTATTGTGGATTTGAAGAAAACAATTTCTTTTGACACAATCCTGATGAATTTTATTCACGACCCTGCTCACCTGGCGCTGCTTCCGGAATCAATTACCTTCGCTGTTTCAAATGATAATACAAACTTTACAAATATTGGAATTGTCAAAAATAGTTGGGCAAATTTGGGACTAAAAAAAGAAATCAAAACATTTCGGCTTGCCGCAGCCTCAAAAAATACAGCTAGGTATATAAAAATAAATATCAAGATGATTAACTCTTCCAGCTATATCATCAACGACAAACCACCGGTAATGCTCTGTGATGAAATAATTGTTTTATAAAAAAATCATAACACAACGCTTCATCATTTGCGGGCATGGAAATTGAACTGCTTTCACTTCACTGAATTTTAAATAAACCTAAATCAAAAAGAAAGTAATCATCATCACGAACCGCCTGGTGATTGGTGGTATATCCAATGACGTTATTTCTTTAGCCTCATATCTCACCAAAGATTTTGATATATTGCTTTTGTATGGAGAAAAGGAAAAAGACGAAGAAGATGCTTTGTTTTTGCTGGATGTCTTTCCGGGCCTTACTGTAAAAAAAATTAAAACACTTAAACGGCAAATAAATCCGCTGAATGATCTTCCGGCTTTTTTTGATATTCGCCGGGAAATAAAAAATTTTAAATGTGATATTGTTCACACGCATGGCGCTAAGTCAGGTATGCTCGGGCGCCTTGCAGCTCATTTTGAAAAAGTTCCCTGTATCGTACATACTTTTCATGGGCACCTGTTCCACTCTTATTACAATTCCATTATTTCAAAATTTATCATTATTACAGAAAGATGGTTAGGCAGAATAACCTCCCGTATAATTGCCATCAGTGAATGGCAAAAACATGAATTGGTTGATGTATTTAAAATTGCTTCAAAAGACAAAGTATCACTTATTTATCTTGGGCTTGACACAAATAATTATCAGCAGCACAAATTGTCAGGAAGGAAAAATTTCAGAGCGCATTACAACCTGATGGGAGAAGATGTAGCTATCGGTATTACAGGAAGAATTGTTTCAGTGAAAAATCTTAATCTTTTTATTGATGTGGTGAAGCAAATCATACCTGCGCAAAAAAATGCAAAGTTCTTTATAATCGGTGACGGAGAAAAAAAGCAACATTTACAAAAGCAACTCACCGCAGCAGGTATCAGATGGTGCAATGCTGATAATTTGGATGTGGATGCAAAAGTTTTTTTTACTTCATGGATCAATAATATTGAGCAACAGATTCACGGGCTTGATGTCATTGTACTTACTTCCGTAAATGAAGGAACTCCCTTATCCCTGATTGAAGCTCAAATCTGTGCTAAGCCTGTTGTAGCCACAAATGTAGGCGGAGTAAGAGATACATTCGAAGATGGCCTGAGTGGCTTTCTTGTAAATAGCGGCGATATAGAAAATTTTGTAAAAAAACTTGACCTGCTTATTAACAATCAGGAACTACGGGAAAAAATGGGCCGCCATGGTTGTAGATTTGCCCGCCAAAGATTTTCAAAAGAAACAGAAGTGCAGCTTTTCAGAGAATTGTATAATAATTGCCCGGTTACATGAATATATTAGTCACAGGCTCAGCAGGTTTTATTGGCTATCATACAGTTAATCGTTTGCTTAGCGATGGGCATGAAGTGGTTGGCATTGACAGCCTCAATGATTATTATGATGTTGATTTAAAATACAACAGGCTCGCCGATGCCGGGATTACCAAAAAATTTATTCATTATAATAAAAAAGTGGCAGGCGTTAAAAATGAAGCATATAGTTTTTATCAACTTCAGTTGGAAGATAAATCAAACCTTCAAACCATCTTTCAGGATCATCAAATAGAAATAGTCATAAATCTTGCAGCGCAGGCCGGTGTTCGGTATAGTCTCATCAACCCTGATGCTTATATTCAAAGTAATATTGCAGGGTTTACTAACATCCTTGAATGTTGCAGACACCATCATGTTAAGCATCTTGTTTATGCAAGCAGTTCAAGCGTGTATGGATTGAACAATATTTTTCCTTTCTCCACTCCACATAATGTTGATCATCCTGTATCACTCTATGCCGCGAGCAAGAAAAGCAATGAACTCATGGCGCATGTATATAGTCATTTGTTTGCATTGCCAACTACAGGGCTTCGCTTCTTTACAGTGTATGGTCCGTGGGGCAGGCCTGATATGGCGCTCTTCATTTTCACTAAAGCAATACTCGAAGGTAAGCCCATACCCGTTTTCAATCATGGCAACATGCAACGCGATTTTACTTATATTGATGATATTGCGGAAGGAGTTGTAAGGGTGATGCAGCATATTCCCAAACCAAATACAGCCTGGGTGCAGGGTGCATCGGACATTTCATCATCCGCAACGCCTTATAAAGTATATAATATCGGCAACAATGCACCGGTGCAATTAATGGATTTTATTGAAGCCATCGAATCGGAGCTTGGCCTAAAGGCAACAAAAGAATTTCTTCCGCTGCAACCCGGTGATGTGCCTTCTACTTTTGCAGATATTACAGACCTTGTACGCGATGTTGGCTACAAGCCTGCTGCTTCTGTACAATACGGTGTAAAAAAATTTATTGAATGGTATAAAGAATATTTCAGGATTTCATCCAGTTGAGATTTTAATGTTTATTTATTAAGTATGTCAAAAAAAATTTTAATTACCGGAGGCGCCGGATTTATAGGTTCTCATGTGGTGCGTTTGTTTGTAAACAAATATCCCGATTACCGTATCATCAATCTTGATGCACTTACTTATGCGGGCAACCTGGAAAATTTAAAAGATGCAGAAAATGCACCGAACTACTTTTTTGAAAAGGCAGATATTCTGAAAGCAGATGAAATAAAAAATATTTTCGAAAAGCACAGCATCACAGATGTCATTCATCTCGCCGCAGAATCACATGTTGACCGCTCCATTCTGTCACCGTTGGATTTTATTTATACCAATATCATCGGTACAGTGAATCTTCTGAATATTGCCAAAGACTCATGGAAAGAAAATTTGCCAGATCATCGTTTCTATCATATTTCTACTGATGAAGTATATGGGACGCTTGGTGAAGCAGGGCTGTTCACAGAAATATCGCCCTACGCACCAAACTCTCCTTATTCTGCAAGTAAAGCATCATCAGACCATTTTGTAAGAGCTTATGGCGAAACATATAAATTGCCTTATGTAATCAGTAATTGTTCAAACAATTATGGCCCGAACCAGTTTCCCGAAAAACTTATTCCGCTTTTTATCAATAACATCATTCATAAAAAATCTTTGCCTGTATATGGTAAAGGAGAAAATACGAGAGACTGGCTTTATGTGATTGATCATGCACGCGCAATTGATGTGGTATTTCATGAAGGCAAAGACAATGAAACTTATAACATTGGCGGTTTTAACGAATGGAAAAATATGGACCTTGTAAAACTGCTCTGCAAAATGATGGATGAAAAATTAAAAAGATCCCCCGGTGAAAGCGATCAGCTCATCACTTTTATTAAAGACAGGCCGGGCCACGATTTTCGATATGCAATTGATGCATCCAAAATCTATAAGGCGCTTGGGTGGAAGCCATCTGTCACTTTCGAAGAGGGATTAGGCCATACAATTGACTGGTATATGGAAAACCAGGAATGGCTGAGCCATGTAACCAGCGGAGATTATCAACAATACTACCAAAACCAATATAGTCACCGGTAAAATGAGAATTGAAAAAACGCCATTGGATGGATGTCTAATCATTCATAATACTATATATAAGGACAGTCGCGGATATTTTTTTGAAAGCTTCAACAGAAAAGAATTTTTTGAGCTCACCGGCATTGATGCAGATTTTGTGCAGGACAATCAATCATCATCTGTAAGAGGTGTGCTCCGTGGCCTCCATTTTCAAACCGGTGAATTTGCGCAGGCAAAACTGGTAAGAGTGATAGAAGGCATTGTGCTGGATGTTGCCGTTGATATCAGGAAAAGATCTCCCACCTATGGTAAGCATTTTGCAATTGAATTATCCGGAACATCTTTTACACAATTCTATATTCCGCGTGGTTTTGCGCATGGGTTTGTGGTATTGAGTGAAAAAGCTGTGCTGTTTTACAAATGCGATAACTATTATCACAAAGCGGCAGAAAATGGCGTTGCATATAACGATCCTGATTTAAGTATTGACTGGTTATTACCGGCAGAGGAATTGATCTTATCAGAAAAAGATAAACAAAATCCTGTGTTCAAAAATATCACGACGATTTTATAAAGCGGTATTTATATACCTTGCTTTTCAGAATAAATTTTTTATCAGTGGAAAAAAAGTTGATCAGCCGGGTGAAAATCAATTTTACTAACTATTTTTTCTTTCCGGAATAATGAAGCACATATCATGAAAGGTATTATTCTCGCCGGGGGTTCCGGCACACGTTTATATCCTATCACCAAAGGTATCAGCAAACAGCTTATGCCGGTATATGATAAACCAATGATCTATTACCCTCTTTCTGTGCTGATGCTGGCTCAAATAAGAGAAATACTTATTATCACTACTCCCGAAGATGCCCCTCAATTCAAAAGATTACTGGGAGATGGCAGCGAAGTAGGCTGTTCTTTTTCTTACGCAATACAGGCAGCGCCAAATGGGCTTGCCCAGGCATTTGTAATAGGTGAAAATTTTATTGGCAACGAAAAGGTCGCATTGATTCTTGGCGACAATATTTTTTATGGCGCCGGATTGGGGCATCTTGTACGATCTTTTAATGATGTAGAGGGCGCCGCAATTTTTGCTTATGAAGTAAGAGACCCTGAACGTTATGGTGTAGTGGAATTCGACAAAGATTTCAAAGCTGTTTCCATTGAAGAAAAACCGGCACAGCCCAAATCTAATTTTGCCGTGCCGGGATTATATTTTTATGATAACCAGGTGATCGGAATTGCAAAAAATATTCAGCCGTCTGATCGCGGCGAATACGAGATCACAGAGGTGAACAGAGCCTATCTCGAAAAAAAACAATTGCAGGTCGGGGTAATGAACAGGGGTATTGCATGGCTCGATACAGGTACTTTTGATTCACTAAGTGATGCCAGCGAATTTGTCCGGGTAATTGAA
>JAHEZC010000108.1 GCA_023251275.1 Parafilimonas sp.
AGTGATCAGATATCTCTTTGCTTTCATCTCTTTCCTTTAAAACATGAGGTCTTCTTTTATAAGCATTTATTATAGTTTGTAACAGTACATTAAATGTTTCCGCACCTTTTGCATGATGTTCATATAATTGCATGTACAAGTCCTGTATGGAAGATGCATTTGCAGTAATTCGTGTATAAAATAAATTATCCTTGCCCGCAACGGCGATCTTATTTTTCTTCAAAGAATCATTAACTTGTTTATGTAGTTGGTAATTGTACATGGCCAATAATCATTTAGCATGAAAATAGATTCTTCGTGCCTCATAATGACAAACAAATAAATAAAATTTAGCTGATATTTGTATTTTCAGCATTATAGCGTTACTATATTTTGTCATAGTTTACTCCGATAAATCGGAGGTGATACAGGAAGCATTTTTTACAATACCGCCCATACACTTGTATCATTTAAATATATCGCTGCTCAAATGTTTGAATGCTTCCATGGCGCCCAAGTATTCGCATGTTCTTGCTCCCGCTTTGTTTGCATTCAAAATAATTTTTCTCCATTCAGCAACTGGTAAGATTTTTATTTCTCCTGCTGGTTTTTGACTTAGCTGAAAAAGCACAGCACCAACAAAAGCATCACCAGCGCCCGTTGTATCCACAGGCTTCACTTTAATGCTTTCAATAATTTCAGTAAGGCCATTCATACCAAGCATTGTTCCTTCTTTCCCTAATGTGATGGCAAATACACCAGTCGTTTTTTCGAGAAGAGATTGCACTGCGTCCTGCAGAGTAGGAGTTCCGGTAATAAGTAAAGCCTCCTCATCGCTTACTTTAAAGAAATTACTTTGCACTAAAAAATTCCATGACTGATCTATAAAACTCTGTTTATCATCTTTGAAAAGCAGGTGGCGGTAATTGGGATCGAAACTGATAAATACATTTTGCTGTAATGCTTTCTGCATCAGGCTTTGATATGCTGCCTGCAGCGGACCAGGCAGAAAGCCGGTGGCAGACCCAAAATGAATGATAGAGTATTCATCCAAGTCAATATTATCAACTTCCTGCCGGGTGAGCTGTCCATCAGCGCCGCGGTTAAAATAAAAATCGCGTTCGCCACTTTCCATCAGGGAAACAAATGCAAACGTTGTAAAATATTTTTCATCCTGCAACATCCACTTAGTGGAAACGCCAAATGATTGCATCACATCAATCAGGTGTTTGCCGAATGGGTCTGTACCTACTTTTGCGGCAAGCTCTGCATTACCTCCTAATGCAGCAATGGCAGCCGCTACGTTGGTGGGTGCGCCACCGGCTTTTTTTAAAAAGTGATCCCCATCCGATAAGGCTTTGCCTTTATCTGTGCAGATCATATCTATCAATGCTTCACCGATACAAAGAATTTTTTTCATAATCGTTTCATACTTTCATAACGAACAACATAAGTTGTTTAATGGAATGATTTCAATCACGAACTAATGTCCACCTGCAACAGGCATTACTATCTCCTCATCATCTTTGGCTTTGATAACTTTTATCCTGAGTGTTGCGAGTGCTGCAAGCAATAAAAACACTCCTGCAAACATAATGGCGTTGTTTGGATTTTTCCCGAGTACATTTTCATACACATAGCGGAATGAAATGTTCTGAAGTATCATGGGTATAACGATCATCATGTTTACTATCCCCATATACACACCATATCTTTCTTTGGGAATACTGTTCACTACCATAATGTACGGCACACCCATCATGCTCGCCCAGGCAATACCGAAACCAATCATAGGAATAAATACAAGGTATTTATTTTCAACGTGAGGTAGAATGATAAGACCTAAGGCAGCAAGAAAAAGACAAAACACATGCACATACCTTGCACTGAATTTTTTCGCCAGTCCTACGAGTGCAAATGCGGAAAGAAAAGTTACGATATTGTACCAGCCGTTTACAAGACCTGTCCATCCAACCGCTTCTTCATAAAGCAGTTTGTTTGATTCAGCGGTCGTATGCCAGATGGATTTAGCAAGACTGAGTGAAATAAATTGCCAGTAACAAAACATGGCGTACCACTGAAAAAGATAAACCAACGCAAGTTGCCAGAGTGTTTTGGGCATATCCTTTATGGCAGAGAAAATTTCAATGAGGGGTTCAAGAAGGCCGCCTCTATGTTCCCTGATTTTTTTCAATTCTTCAACAGTTGGTGGTATCTCCGGTGTTTTGGAAACAGACCACAACACCGATGCGATCGAACAAAAAGCACCTACGAAAAATGAACCGAATACCCAGTAAGGAATACCAGATTCTCCTGTATCTGTTTTTGTTTCTCCTGTAATGATTTTCTGAAATACATACAAAGAGATATTGGCAAGAGTAATCCCGAAACCCGTGAAAAAACTTTGCGTAAGAAATCCCAATGCTCTTTGCTCTGAGGGAAGCTTGTCGGCAATGAAGGCACGATAGGGCTCCATGGCAGTGTTGTTGGACGCATCGAGCAGCCAAAGCAATCCTACTGCCATCCATAAAGCACTGCTGAAAGGGAAAAAGAATAGGCATATACTGCAGCCCATAGCGCCCATCAGGAAATATGGTTTTCTTCTTCCCCAGCGCGGACTCCAGGTTTTATCACTTAGTGCGCCGATCAATGGCTGAATTAAAAGTCCGGTAACCGGTCCGGCAAGATTGAGAATGGGTAACTCTTCAGGCCGGGCATGGAAAAATGAAAAAAGCGGGTTGACGGCTGTTTGCTGCAAGCCAAAGCTGTATTGAATTCCAAAGAAGCCCACATTCATGTTGATGATCTGGCTGAAGGTGAGTCTTGGTTTGGTAAATGTCATAAGCAATCGTTGTGATGTAAATATAATATTTTGTAAGTTGCAAGTATTGAATCCTCCATCTTTCTTCTCATGAATGATATTTCAGGCAAACAAACCAAAGCAGCGCATCAGTTTGAAACGCAATAGAGCATAAGATAATAATCTTAAAATACATACTATGTGAAGACCTATGTAACTATGTGCCTTGTGCGGTTCAGTAATAAATCAGGCGCTTGTTAAATGAACCCAGTTCAAAGATATTTGTATTTCAAAACACCTCTATAAAATGTTGCACTGCTCTCTTTATAGAGAAAAATAACCTGCGGAGCAATTCATTATCTATTATCTTGCTGACATAAAAACCTGATGGAGTGAGAACACTGCATTTTGCAATAATCGGGTGTGGCAGAATTGCTCAGCGTCATGCGGAACTTATTTCAAATTTCGGGAGACTGGCAGCAGTTTGTGATATACTTCCTGCAAGGGCAGAAGAAATGGGGAATAAATATAACAGCCATATTTACTATTCATTGGAAAATTTATTAGCCTCAGAAAAAAACATTGATGTACTGGCTGTTTGCACACCAAACGGATTACATAGACAACATACAATTGCAGCACTGAATGCAGGCATGCATGTGATTTGTGAAAAGCCCATGGCGATTCACTCACAGGATTGCCTTGAAATGATTCTTGCCGCAGAACATAACAAAAAAAAATTATTCATCGTCAAACAAAACCGGTATAATCCACCGGTAACAGCCGTGAAGGAATTGATTGATAAAGGGATTGCCGGAAAAATTTACAGCACCCAACTCAATTGTTTCTGGAACCGGGACAAACACTATTACGAAAACTCATGGAGAGGAACAAAAGAACTTGATGGAGGTACTTTATTTACACAGTTCAGCCATTTTATTGATTTGTTATACTGGATGTTTGGTGATCTGAAAAAGGTACAAGCTTTTACCGGAAATTTTGCACACATTGATTGTATTGAATTTGAAGATACAGGAGTTGCAGTTATTGAGTTTGAAAGCGGAATTATCGGGACAATCAATTTTACTGTGAACAGTTATAAAAAAAATATGGAAGGGTCACTTACTATTTTTGCCGAAAAAGGTACGGTGAAAATCGGAGGGCAGTATTTGAATGAACTGGAATATCAATCCATAGAGGGTTACGAAATAAAAGATCTTCCTATGGGTAATGGCGCCAATAATTATGGTACTTATACAGGTTCTATGAGCAACCATGATAAGGTATATGAAAACGTGGTGGATGTTTTGCAAAAAGGAGGAACTATTACCACAAGCGCTCATGAAGGAATGAAGACGGTGGAGATCATTGAAAAGATTTACCGGTCTGCCGAATATTAAAAGGATAAAGCTGCACCTTAAATTATCTCATCAATACTGCTCGCTTTCGCTTGGGAAATCATTTTTTTTCACATCAGCAATATATTGCTGCACAGCACCGGAAACCTGTTCGTATAGATTGAGATATTGCCGTAAAAAACGAGGTTTAAATTCCGTGTTTATGCCGAGCATGTCGTGCATTACAAGCACCTGGCCGTCGCAATATTTTCCTGCACCGATACCAATGGTGGGTATGCTGATCTTTTCTGTAACTTCTTTTGCAAGCATGGCTGGAATTTTTTCAAGCACAACACCAAAGCAACCCACTTCTTCCAGCAGTTCCGCATCGCTTCTCAGTTTGTTGGCTTCTGTTTCTTCTTTAGCCCGCACATTGTAAGTGCCGAATTTATAAATGCTTTGCGGTGTAAGACCGAGATGTCCTATTACCGGAATACCTGCAGATATGATTCGCTTTACACTGTCAATTACTTCTTCACCACCTTCGAGCTTAACAGCATGAGCGCCTGTTTCTTTCATGATCCGTATCGCTGATGCCAAAGCAATTTCCGAATTAGACTGGTATGAACCAAAAGGCATATCCACAACAACAAGGCAGCGATTGATTCCACGTATGACGGATGCTGCATGATAGATCATCTGGTCGAGTGTAATAGGCAAAGTGGTTTCATGGCCTGCCATTACATTACTGGCGCTGTCGCCAACGAGCATGACATCAATGCCAGCTTCATCAAAAATTTTTGCAAAGGAAAAATCGTACGCTGTAAGCATGGAGATTTTTTCTCCCGATGCTTTCATACGCTGCAATGTATTGGTGGTAATTTTCCTGACTTCTTTCTGAACTGACATCTGAGTAAGTTTTGGAGGTTAAGAAAATATCGCTGAATATGACTCTGCGTTAGAATAAAACATATCCAGATGTCGCATGCAAAGTAAAAGTTTTTCGGACTGCTTTCCAACCGAATAGCGGAAAATATCGGAGCGATTTATTTTTGTTGATTTAAGAAAGTATTTGCGGAAATAATAATTGAGAAGCAGGAAAGAGCATTTTAGGCTCCCCTAAATGCTGGTTTATTTTTTTAATCAACTGAATACCTCTTTAACTTTATCAAAGAAACTCTTTTCACTTTTATCGGGCTGAGGATGAAAGTTTGGACTTTGGCTTAATTTTTCCAGCATTTCTTTTTCTTCTGAAGTAAGATTTTGCGGCGTCCATATATTTACATGAATTAACTGATCGCCTTTGTGATAACCATTAACTTCAGGAAAACCTTTGCCTTTTAAACGGAATATTTTCCCGCTCTGTGTTCCCGGTGGAATTTTTATTTTAGCCCTGCCATCAATGGTTGGCACTTCTACATTTGTGCCAAAAGATGCCTCCGGAAATGAAATATGTAATTCAAAAGCCACATTCAATCCATCACGCTGAAGTTCTTTATGAAGTTCTTCCTCAATTAAAATAATCAGGTCTCCTGGCGGACCTCCTCTTTCACCGCTGTTACCTTTTCCGCTTAAGCTTAGCTGCATGCCTTCCTGGACACCTGCAGGTATATCTACACTCACCATTTCTTCTCCATACACCCGGCCCTCACCTTTACAGGCAGTACATTTTGTCGTAATTGTTGTTCCTTCGCCATTGCAGGCAGGACAGGTCGTTACAGTTTGCATCTGGCCCAGGAAAGTATTGGTGACTCTTCTTACTTGCCCATTGCCGCCGCAGGTGGTGCAGGTTTGCACACTGCTCTTGTCTTTAGCCCCGCTGCCTGCACAGGTCGTGCAGAGTATATATTTTTTAACCTTGATATTCTTATTAACACCTTTTGCAATTTCCTCAAAATTTAATTTCATTTTTATCCGGAGATTGCTTCCACGTGTGCCACGGCTTCTGCCAGCACCACTGCTTCTTCTGCCTCCTCCAAAAAAATTACCGAAAATATCATCTCCGAAAATATCCCCGAACTGGCTGAAGATATCTTCCATATTTACATTATTTCCGCTAAATCCGCCTGTGCCTGGGCCAAACGCCTGGTGACCATACCGGTCGTACTTTGCCCGTTTATCCGGATCACTCAAAACTTCATAAGCCTCCGCAGCTTCCTTAAACTTTTCTTCCGAAGGTTTGTCGCCGGGATTGCGGTCGGGGTGATATTGCATCGCCACTTTGCGGTAAGCCTTCTTGATTTCATCAGCGGAAGCACTCTTTGCCACACTCAGAATTTCGTAGTAATCTCTTTTAGTCATATATCAATTTGAAAATTTGAAAATTCGAGAATTTGAAAATCATTCTCAAATTATCAAACCGGGGCATTAGCGTATTATTTGCCTGTAACCACTTTTGCAAAACGAATGATCTTATCATTGAGATAATAACCTTTTTGCACTTCATCAATTACTTTTCCTTTCATTTCCTTTCCTGCTGAAATTTCTGTAATAGCCTCGTGTTTTGAAACATCGAAATCAGTGCCTGTGCTTTCCATTACTTTCAGTCCCTTTGATAGAAGTGTGCTGCGAAGTTTATTAAACACCAATTGCACGCCCTCTTTAATTTGACTTACCCCATTTGTTGCCTGCAATTGTTTTTCAGCCCGGTCGCAATCATCCAGTACATCCAGTAAAGAAAGTATAACGTCTTTGCCTGCTGTCTGAATTAATTCCATTCTTTCTTTGGCCGTTCTGCGACGGAAATTATCAAATTCAGCATAGAGCCTTATATATTTATCTTTCTGTTCCTGTATTTCTTCCTTTAGCTTTTCAAGCTCATCTTCATTTTCCACAGGTTCGTTTAAATGCGTAAGCCCTGCTGCATTTTCGTCAGCATTAATAGTAAAATCACCGGTTTCGTCAGAGATTTCCTGACCATTTTGCTGCAAATCGTCTTCTTGCATGAGTTTATATATTGTTAGCAATAAATGTTCAAATAATTTGCCATGGCAAGATAAGTGGAAAAATTGGCAGGGAAAACCTTTACCTTTTGAGTGCGGTAAATATAAATTCCCCCATGGAAATGGAGGAATCCTTAACCCTTAAAACAACCAACTTGAAAAAATCTTGTTGATATAATAAATACAAACGAAGAAAAGGATTGTTCGGATGCCTGAATAAAAGTTATTGCAACGCCAGGTCAAGTACCTGCTGCATATTTTTTACATATTGAAAATTAAGACCTTTTATAAAATTACTGTCTATCTCTTTTACGTCCTTTTCATTTTGCCAGCATAAAATTATTTCTTTCAAGCCGGCCCGTCTTGCTGCCAGTATTTTTTCTTTAATACCGCCCACAGGCAATACCTGTCCGCGCAAAGTAATTTCCCCGGTCATAGCGAGATAGGATTTTACCTTTCTTCCTGTAAATGCGGAAGCCAAAGATGTAAGCATTGTAACGCCTGCGCTCGGGCCATCTTTAGGAACAGCACCTTCAGGAACGTGGATATGTACATTTTTTTTATTGAAAAGCTCAGCGTCAATATCATTGCGTTTTGCATTTGCCTGCAGGTACGTGAAAGCCGTAGTAGCGCTTTCCTTCATCACATTTCCCAAATTGCCCGTCAGTTTCAATTCACCTTTTCCTTCA
>JAHEZC010000635.1 GCA_023251275.1 Parafilimonas sp.
CGCCGGCACCAGATACAAAGACTCTCATCAAAATGAATCAATCCTCTGTAATCATCCGGGATATATGTTTTCTCAAACGGATATTTCACCGTAACTGGTTTCTTAAATATATTTCCTATCGCTTTAAAAAATGTTTTCATTGTTCAGAATTTATCTCGCCGTACATGACAAGCATGGATCATACGATGCAATGATTGCCGGTGCAGTTCCATATTCATTTCCTTTGAATGCTTCAACCATTGCAGGAATGTTTGAAAATGTCGGCGCTTTTATTTTCAATCGTTCCAATACCTGGGTTTTATTTCCCTTTGCATAATAGAACAATTCTCCACGTGGCGCTTCCAGTCTTACTACCGCTTCGCCATCGGGAAATGCTTTTGTTTCGGTTATCAAACCTGATTCAGGCAGACCTTCAATAATATTTTCAATAATGCGTTTAGAAATGTACATTTCGCGGAGGCGAATCATGTTTCTTGCATATACATCCCCGGTTGTTTCAGTTATCATTTCATAGCCCACTTCTTTCCATGGCAACAAATCTTCAGCTTCATTTCTTACATCTACAGGCAATCCGGCTGCTCTTGCAAATGGACCTATCACATTCAATCGCATTGCATCTTCTTTTGTTATAGCTCCGGCACCTTTGTTTTTTAATGATAGTGTCCAGTTGTTACGAAAAATATCAAGCAGTTCATCCAGTTGTGGCATAAACTTTTTTAACCTGTCCAAAATATTTTGTCCTGTCTGGGGTTTTAAGTCTCTGGAAACACCTCCAACAATAGAAAAGTCATATTGAATACGATTACCACAAACAGCTTCTAACAATTCCATTGCAAACTCACGGTACTGCATTGTTTTCATAAACAACGCTTCGAATCCTGAATTCTCTGCTACATGGCTCAGACAAAGCAAATGTGAATGAATACGGTCTAATTCAATTACCAGCATCCGTAAATATTTTGCCCTTTTTGGGATTTCAATCTTCAATAACTTTTCCGCTACCTGCGAATAGGCTGTTGTATGTGATATGGAACATAAACCGCATACCCGGCCCACTACAAAACTTACTTGTCTGAATTTGAATTTTGAACAACATGCCTGCTCAATACCCCGATGTACATAAAATATGTTCGCATCAGTGTTTATGATTTTTTCATTCTCTGTTGTAAACTTAAAATGTAATGGCTCCAACAATGAGATATGTTGTGCGCCTATTGGTATTTCATACTGCTTTGCCATAATTATTTTTTCTTTCTTAACGGAGCCCCTTCAAAATCCGGCTCAAGCACAAATCCCTTTGATGTATTCTCAATTTTAATATTCATAAGGTCTGCCAGTTCTGCTTCTGCTACCCATGCCGAAGCAATTATATCTTTTATACTGGGAACTTCTTCATCTGGCTTGATCATAGCATAAATACAAATCGTTTCTCCTGGAAATGCATATTCGTTAAAGAACCACTGTACCTCGATCTTGTCACCAGCTTCCACTGCATTCATCACAATAAAATGGTGCAGGTTATATTTATAAAATCTGGCAATATCTTTTTTTACATTTTCTAATGTGGTTTCAATCTTGTTCATGATAATAACGGTTCTATTTTATCTGCAATATTTCTTCTGTTTATTTGCTTACCTTCTTTAATAGCTTCTTTTTTCAATTTTACTGATTCTTCCATCTCTTTTGTTTTCTTTTCGAGTATGGCTAATCCTTGTATTACTCCATCAATAATCTGTTCAGGCCTGGTTCCGCAACCGCATACATATACATCTACCGGTATGTATTGATCAATGCCACCTTCACAATTATACATACCTCTGAAAACACCGCCAGTAGATGCACAAGCCCCGCAACTGATCACAACTTTTGGTTCTGGCATTTGATCATATATCTCCACCAGTCTTTCACGGGAACGTTTTGTTACAGGTCCCGTCACCAGCAAAATATCTGATTGTTTAGGATTACCTGTATTGATCATACCGAAACGTTCAATATCGTATTTAGGAGAAAGGCAAGCAAGTATCTCAATATCACAGCCATTACATCCTCCTGCATTGTAGTGCAGAA
>JAHEZC010000109.1 GCA_023251275.1 Parafilimonas sp.
TCAACCTGGTAAACCACAGCATGCAGGCAAAAGTGTGTATAGAATTTTCATTATTTGGTTTTCTTTTTTTAGTCCCACCGGTTTTTTTATGGCTAATATGGAAAGGCGGTTCCCCGGTTATATTTAAAGTACAATAGTTAAATTTACAAAGCGAAAATTATTTCATAGTTGAATTAATATGTTCGGGGCTGTACGAGCAATGAATGCCATCACGGCAGCAAACCTTGAACGTTGGCTATGCTTTTAAAATACGCCCAGTTTTAAACAAGCCAAATGGCCAGGGACAAAAGACAAAAACGCTACTTGCATGCTCTCGATAAAGATGGGATGGTGCTGTGCAATCCCCGCGATAAGGAAGCAGCTCATCGGGCTCAGACAGAAGGGATTGCCACCGACGAATGGAAGGCGGTAACATGTCGCAAATGCCTGTTACTGATCCATAAGCGCAACAAGGCTCGTTAATCCCCAACTATCCCCAGACTTCCGCAGGTGTCCAAGGATTTTAAATAAAAAGACAGTCTCCCGCAAACGGGACAAGTGATGACTGGAATTTAACGTCGTAAAGTATCTGCTGCAGTCAAATGCTCAGGTGGCAGCAAACCCTTCATTCCATAATTAAACTTTCTGAATTAGTGATCAGCATTTATACCGAGAATACCCCCTATAGGCGAGGCTTTTCATTTGCATCCGCAGTCGCAACTTGTCCCCGCCAAGCGGGAGACTACGGACAGCAGCAAATTATCTTTGTGTAGAAAACTACCTGAGGTTTCAGGAGTTAGGAATTATATCTGCTTCATCTTATTTGTAAAAATATTCTTTAGACAGCCAGGTTTCCACATCATCGTTATACGATTCCTTTGAAATTTTATTTCTATCAGTTAAGGTATAATTCAATCCTGCGTCAATTGTCTTTCCATATACAGTACGGGAAACTTTCCTGATTGTTGATTCAGAAAAAAGCTTTGGAAAATACAAAAGCATATTATAATAACTAAAATCGGCAAAAGGGTTTTCATAAATATAAAGCAACGAATCTGTTTGTCGAAATATATTGGGAGTTGAAGTATCATAACTAAAGTAAAAAGTATCCTTATAAGGAGTATCTGTGCTATTAAAATCAAAATGAGTTCTTATGAACTTGGAAATATTTTGGTTTTCATATTCAAAAGCATAATGGACATAATAGCCATTTGAGATAAATAATTTAACATTCACCGAATCTAAAAGATTTGTTCCGGGTTTATAAAAAAAATCAGTTTCTGCTTTAAATATGGGACTTCCTGCGGTGTCTTCATAATGATACTGCAGCCGTAAGGGTAATTTAAAATTCATCAAAAAATATTCTACATAAACATTATAATAATCCGGAGAAGAAATTTTTACAATACTGTCTCCCAAATACTCAATGTGCGCATAATGGTGGGTTGGGAGGTTACCGCCCTGGGGGTATGCAGTATATATTTCTGCAATTCTCTTGTCAGAATATCTGTATTCCCATATACCTATGCTGTCGCCTTTTATACCTGTTAACTCAGAATCATTTTCATTTGCATCAGTAATGAATATATCTTCATTTTTTCTACATGCAGTCAGCATAAAAATTGATAAAATAAAAATGGGAAATTTTTTCATCGAACGATCTTCTTTAAGAAAATCCAGTTAGTTTTTATTTGACCAGTTCTTTAGAAACTCTATGTCTTGCAATCCGTTTTGATATTGTATTATGTAAACGTTGTTCTTAAACCAAATATTGCGGCAGGTTAAAAAATGGATTAACCGAACCTGGTTTACGCCAAAAACTGGCTGTGTATATAGTCAACTACGCTAGAGAGATTTTGGGTCTGGTTATACACTGCAAGCTGCCTGTCTGCTCCAGTACCTTTTTCAAGGATGCGTGGTACAATATTAATGGCTTCGCGGCTGCCAAGCTTATCTACCACATCATCTACAAAATCCAGCAACTCGTATATAAGCACACGTGTATTCACTTCAGCTTCTTTTCCGAAATCAATCAATGTCCCGTCAATTCCATAGCGGCCTGCCCGCCATTTATTTTCGTTGATAAGCGCACGGTGATACATAATGAAATTCATATTCTGGGAGCGCAATTTATACAGCTTAACACAGATGGCCTGGAACAGCGCAGCGATTGCCATCGTTTCATCAATTGTCATTGGAACATCGCAGATGCGGAATTCTACCGTATTAAAAAACGGATGTACACGCAGATCCCACCATATCTTTTTCGCATTGTCAATGCAATTTGTTTTGATAAGCAGGTTTACATAATTCTCGTAAGACTCTATGCTTTCAAAATAATCGGGGATGCCTGTACGCGGAAATTTATCAAATACTTTTGTCCGGAACGATTTATAACCGGTTGATCTGCCTTCCCAGAAAGGAGAGTTGGTACTTAAAGCATAGACATGCGGCAAAAAATATCTTGCGCTGTTGGCAATATGAATGGCCATCTTCCTGTCTTCCATGCCTACATGTACATGCAGGCCAAAAATGAGGTTGCTCCTCGCAGCTTCCTGCAATTCATTTACGATCTGGTTATAGCGTACATGGTCGGTGATCAACTGGCTCTCCCAATGACTGAAAGGATGTGTGCCGGAAGCTCCCACCCATAAGCCAAGATCTGCAGCAATCTGGGAAATGGTATTTCGTAAGATGGAGACATCATGGCGGGCCTCATCAATATCCTGGCAAATATCGGTGCCTACTTCTACTACTGCCTGGTGCATCTCTGCCTTTACTTTATCCTTAATTATTTTGTGCCCTTCCGAAACAATTTTCTGCTCATGGCTTTTCAACTCACGTGTCTCCGGATCGAGCACCATATATTCTTCTTCCACACCAAGTGTAAAATGCTTATAACTGATGTTTGACATAATAACTTTCCTGTTTTAATATTTGAAAATATCTGCAACATTTATTTCAATTCCTGTCAATACAGAAGATGTGATAAATTCGCCCGGTGCATAAGGCTTGCTGCCAATAAACTTTCCGTTTTGTAAATTGTAAATAATGATGTTTTCTTCAGCAGGGCTTATAATCCAATATTCGTTAACACCGGCTTCTTCATATAACCGGAATTTGTCCTGTACTTCCTTTTGTGAGTTGCCGGGTGAAAGAATTTCAACCACCATATCAGGCGCTCCGCAGCATCCTTTATCATCAAGCTTACTCATATCGCATATCACACATAAATCGGGTTGCACCACTGTAATTACTTCATCATCTCTTTTTTTGTTTTGCATGGGAAGCCTTACATCAAATGGTGCTGAAAAAACTTTACAAGCCTTACCAGTTAAGTAATTTCGCACTTTATAAAAGAGATTGCCGCTTACCTCCTGGTGTCTTGTATTTGGTGCAGAAAGTTTAAATATTCTTCCCCTGAACAATTCCAGCCTTTCTTCAAATCTCCATTTCAGGTAATCTGCATAAGTATATCTAAGTGATGGGTCAGGTTCTTCAACCTGCAGGATGTCTTTTTTGTCTGGATCATAAATCGTAAACATATCAATCCATTTTATCCAAATCAATGGTCATGGAACACATATAATGAAATAGTCTATTTGCGGACTTAAGGCGCTAAATTTTCTTTGCTGCTGCTGCGCTTTACATATTCGCCCCATGTTAAATTATCTTTCCCATCTTCATGTGCCACCGCTTTTTCAATAGCGTAGTTTGCTGCTGTTTCTACCACCCATGCAAAGTTCGCTTCGCCTACACTGTTGCGATCTGCATCAGGAGCAGGGTTGCAGAAATCAATGGCATAAGGTATGCCATCACGTATAGCTAATTCCACTGTATTAAAATCGTAACCGAGATATTTATTGATGCGTAAAACAATTTCCTCCATTGTCTGCAGTCTCTCCGCCGAAGGCGTGAAAGCGGCCGAATAACGCAGGTGATGCGGGTTGCGCGGCTCATAAGGCATAATCCTTACATATTTGCCCCCGATACAATAACAGCGATAGTATTCATCAAACACTATTTCCTCCTGCAGCAGCATGACCAGTTGGCCTGTTTCTGCATGCTTGTCAAAAAAGTCTTCCACACTGTTGAGCTTATATACATTTTTCCATCCGCCGCCAGCAAAGGGCTTCATATATGCGGGGAAACCGGTATAATTAAAAATACTTTCCCAGTCGAGCGGGTACACGAGATTGCTGAATGAACTGTCGGTAGTATCAGTTGGTAAATCCCGCGAAGGAAGGATGACAGTTTTGGGAACAGGCACGCCGATCTTTGTCGCAAGACAGTTGTTGAAAAATTTTTCATCAGCACTCCACCAGAACGGATTGTTGATAACTGTAGTTCCGCAAAGCGCTGCATTTTTCAGATATGCCCTGTAAAAAGGGATATCCTGGCTGATGCGGTCAAAAATAACTGCGTATTCTGTTGCTTCACCCTGCAATACCTTGTCAATGTGCACAGGTTCAGCAACAATGCCTTCAATGTTTTTACTGTTTACTCTTTCTATAAATGCCATGGGAAATGTTCTTTCCTGGCCGAACAGCATACCGATTTTTTTCATATACAGACAATTAGCGGTTTTTAGAAAATGGTTTATGTGCTCAATTTATAAAAACAAATCTGAATAAGGATAATAATAAACCGGAAAATATTTCCCGGATATGATTCTTATCATAAATTTATTTGTTGAATGGCAATAATTTTGCCGAGACAAAAACAATGCATACCATCGAAACAAAGATATCTGCTTCATTCCTGCTGCTGATCCTTGCATTCTGCACGTTTGACAAAGCAGCGATGTATGTTTGTTTTACTTTGAATCAACCTGTTGTAACCAAAGAATTTTGCATTAATAAAGATAAGCCGCAACTGCATTGCGAAGGTAAATGCTACCTGAACAAACAATTAGCTAATGAAGACAATGCAGCCAGTAAAAACCCTTTTCAAAAGACAGATGGCCTTAACCAGGTTTATACAACTTCTATTGATAAAGATACTGCGCCACTAATATCTTCGGCTGATTGTGAATATCCGGGAGCAGTGAATAATAACAGAACTATATCCCGTTCTTTCTCCATTTTTCATCCGCCCTGTTGATTTTTATCATTCTTCCTGAATTTTATTTTGTCATTTAGCGACAGCGTTCAGCTCAATTAATTTCTTATTGCGCAGCAAGCTATTGAAACAGTTTTCAATTTTCATATTCACCATTAAATTTTTCATTATGCTACATAAAAAAATCTTTTCGATATTGATCATATTTTCTTTTTCGCTTAGCAGCATTTCATCGTATGCCTGTGAATTTTGCGGATGCGGGGTGGGTAATTTTTATCTCGGTATGTTGCCGGAATTCAAAAGCAAATTTATAGGTGTTCGCTACCAATATACGCGTTATAATACCCATATTGCGGATGAACCTTCTGAATTTTCTCATGACTATTATCATACGGTGGAGCTATGGAGCGGATGGAACCTCGGTAAAAAATGGCAACTGCTCACCTTCGTTCCATATCATATCAATAAGCAAAATACAGACGATGGAATCAAAAAATCAAGCGGCCTTGGCGATGTTACTTTACTAGCCAATTACAAAGTATTTGACAGCAAAAAACTGAATGAAAGCAGCGGAAGTAATGAACAGCAATTCTGGATCGGGGCCGGTATAAAATTGCCAACGGGTTCTTTCAACCTCGATCTTGCCGAACCTGATCTGGAAACAGGCGATGTAAATTCGCAAAACGGAACCGGCAGCGTAGACTTTTTGCTGAATGGTACGTATAATGTGCGCTTCAATCAGTCAGGCATCAACACATCAGTCAATTATAAGATCAATACTGCGAATAACCAGCATTATTATTTCGGTAACAGATTCACCGCAAACAGTTTTTATTATCATCGTTTCAATGCTGCACGCACCGCTATAGCGCCAAATATCGGCCTTGTCTATGAGCACGCAGATGGAAATAAACTCGGCAATGAAAAAATTGAACACACCGGAGGTTTTCTTTTGGGAGCTGCAGGTGGCGTAGAAGTGAATTTCCGTAAGATGGCAGTTGGTGGCAACCTGCAACTGCCGGTAAGCCAGGACTTCGCATCGGGACAAACTGAATCAAAGCTTCGTGGAATGCTGCATATAACATTCACCCTTTAAAGCTTTTTTTCATCGGGCTGAATCCTTAGTTTTCTTATTTTTGAAAATATGACTGATGAGAAAACTACTGCTTTAACCAACATTTTTGTTGAGCGGAAAACCCTTGTTTCATCGTTCCTTGAAAGAACTGTAGTAATAGATGCTTACCTGCCGGTGAGTGTCCCTGAACCTGGGAATATGAGCCTGCTGCTCATCAATGACGGGCAGGACCTTCCCAAAATGCCTTTTGATGAGATGCTTGATATGCTGAACGTAAATATGAAAAATGAACCTTTGCTTTGTATCGGCATCCATTGCAGTAATGACCGGAAGATGGAATACGGCATTGCCCAAAAGAAGGATTATAAAGGGCGTGGCGCCAAAGCCGGTTTATACATGCGGTTTGTGATGGAAGAATTGTTACCTTTTATAAGTTACACATATTGGATTGAATCGTTTACCAAAAAATCATTTGCAGGATTTTCCCTGGGCGGGCTGAGTGCGCTGGATATTGTGTGGAACCATCCAACGGAATTTTCAAATGTCGGCGTATTCAGCGGCTCGTTGTGGTGGCGGAGCAAAAGCTATACCGATGGTTACGACGACAACAGGGATCGCATTATGCACCGCTATATAAGAAAGGGTAAATATTACCCCCATCTGAAATTCTTTTTTGAATGCGGAGGTGAAGATGAAACGGAGGACAGAAACAATAATGGGATAATTGATTCTATAGATGATACGCTTGATCTCATTGAAGAATTAAAAGCGCTTGGTTATCCCGATGAAAATATTAAATACCTCGAACTGCCTGATGGTAAACATGATGTGGCTACCTGGGCAAGGGTATTTCCGGAGTTTTTGAGGTGGATAAGCAGTTAAGGAAGTGAGGTATCGGAGCGTAACCACACCCTCAGTGTGCCTGCCTGCAGCAATTAATTTCAATTGAATAACATCTTGTGAAAAATCATGTTTTTTATGCGGTTATTTGCACTCAAAAATTTATCTTCGCCGACTGCTCTATAGATTAAAATTCAGTATGGCCGAAAATAATTTAGTACCAGAGGAAACAAACGATAACAACCGTATCATCCAGGTAAATATCGAAGAACAAATGAAGACCGCTTACATTGATTATTCAATGTCGGTCATTGTAGGGCGTGCCCTGCCGGATGTACGGGATGGCCTCAAGCCCGTTCATCGCCGTATCCTGCATGCGATGAACGAAATCGGCTTAAGTTACAATAAAGCATTTAAGAAATGTGCCCGCATAGTCGGAGAGGTTTTGGGTAAGTTTCATCCGCATGGCGATACTGCAGTATATGATGCCCTTGTACGCATGGGCCAGGAATGGAATATGCGTTATACATTGGTAGATAAACAGGGAAATTTTGGCAACTCCGATGGTGATAGTCCTGCGGCGATGCGATATACGGAAGCAAGGCTCCAGCGTTTAACAGAAAGCATGCTGGAAGATATTGATAAAGAAACCGTTGATTTTCAACTCAATTTCGACGATACGCTTGAAGAGCCAACTGTTTTGCCTGCCCGAATCCCTCAGTTACTCATAAATGGCAGCAGCGGTATTGCAGTGGGAATGGCGACCAATATGATGCCTCAT
>JAHEZC010000636.1 GCA_023251275.1 Parafilimonas sp.
GGTTTCCTCTTCGGGAGTGATCATCGGAATCTTGGAGATTTCCTGCAGATACTTTTCCACTGCCTGCGAATCACGGTTGGTGATCTGGGTAGCGATTTTGAGTTGCCTCATAATTGGGAATTACTGATTATAAACATTTATAAGACGCAAAAAGTTGTAATATCGTTGCTCCGTTGTGAATTATATTGTTTGCAAAAGAAGCGTGCAAAGGTACAATATCTTGCCCAAATAATTCAGACTGTCCAAAAAAACCTGGTTTTGATCCCGCTTGCCTCTTTTTGACAAGATTTCATGAATATTTCAAGCCTATCTTCGTATCCATGATTGATCTCAGGTCCGATACCGTTACGTTACCCTCAAAAAGCATGCTGCATGCAATGATGTCAGCAAAGCTTGGCGATGATGTTTTGGTGAAGACCCCACAGTAAATGAGTTGGAAAGAAGAGTTGCAGATATATTTGGAATGGAAGCCGCCCTTTTTTGCCCCAGTGGAACCATGACGAACCAGGTCGGCATTAAATGTCATACACAGCCGGGTGATGAGATAATTTGTGATAAATTGTCACATATTTACCAGTATGAAGGCGGGGGAATTGCTTTTAATTCCGGATGTTCTGTAAAGCTCCTTGAAGGAAATCGCGGAAGAATAAGTGCAGATATGATCAAAGAAGCTATTAATAACAGGTCAGATCCGCATAAAGCTAATTCATCCCTGGTCTCACTGGAAAATACGGCCAACCGTGGCGGTGGCTCCTGTTACGATTTCTCTGAATTCGAAAGCATAAAAAACCTTTGCCTCGAACAAAATCTAAGGCTTCACCTTGATGGCGCCAGGTTGTTTAATGCAATAACAGCCAGAAATGAGAACCCCAAAGATTATGGTAAAATATTTGACAGCCTGTCGGTTTGCCTGAGTAAAGGATTGGGAGCACCTGTGGGGAGCGTATTAATTGGAAAAACAGATTTTATATTAAAGGCGAGAAGGGTTCGCAAGGTATTTGGTGGAGGGATGAGGCAAGCAGGAGTTTTAGCTGCAGCGGGGCTTTACGCATTGGACAACAATATTGAAAGGCTGAAAGAAGATCATTTACGTGCAAAGCATATTGCTGAATTTGTAATTGAAAAAGATTTTACCGGGGATGTATTACCGGTAGAAACCAATATTCTTATTTTTGAAGTGAAGGGAAGATACACAGCGGCATCGCTGGCAGCGGAACTGAGAGAGCATGATATTTTTGTAATCGCAATTTCTACTTCGCAGGTAAGAATCGTCACACATTTGAATATAACAGATAAAATGGCGGAGCGGACTATACAGGCTTTTCGAAAAATTTAGATAAATCCAATTGTAAATATTACCATCAATCATTCTAATTGCGCTATGTTTCCCAAAATAAATCCTACAACTACCCAGGCATGGCTGTTGCTTAAAAAGCATTATGAAGAAGAAATGCAGCGTATGCAGATGAAAAGCCTGTTTGAAAAAGACATGGAAAGGTTTGAAAAATTTTCTGCCCGTTTTGAGGATATTCTGTTTGATTATTCCAAAAATATTATCACATCAAAAACATTGCAACTGTTACAGCTTTTAGCTGAAGAATGTAAGGTGAAAGAAGCGATTGAAGCTATGTTCTCGGGTGAGCTTATCAATGAGACTGAGCAACGGTCAGTGTTGCATACAGCGCTGAGAAATTTTTCAGGCAAACCGGTTTATTGCAGTGACAGGGATGTAATGCCAGATGTTCACCGTGTACAGCAGCAAATGAAAGATTTCTGCAGCGCTGTGCATCAGGGAATTTGGAAAGGATACACGGGCAAAAATATCCGGTATATAATCAATATCGGGATTGGCGGAAGCGACCTGGGGCCCCTTATGGTAACTGAGGCGCTGAAACCTTACCGTAAAGAAGGAATAGAAAGTCTTTTTGTCAGCAATGTTGACGGAACGCATATTGCCGAAACACTAAAAAAAGTTAATCCGGAAGAATCACTATTTCTTATTGCATCCAAAACGTTTACCACGCAGGAAACTATGACCAACGCACATACTGCAAGGAAATG
>JAHEZC010000110.1:0-6785 GCA_023251275.1 Parafilimonas sp.
TAAAAGTTAGTGGTAGCAAAGGAGAAAAAGCCGCCGCAGAGTTATTGACCAGTATGTACGATGCTTCGCTTGATCAGTTTAAACCACATGCCTGGAATGTCCCTTCGCTTTGGCAAACCGGTTCTGTTTACAATACATGGAATGGAAAAATATGCTTTGCCACAAATAATTCAGAAGAAAATTATTTGCAGAATAATGTAGAGAGACTTGATAAATATTATGATGAGTTAGCAATAAGTGGAGAGGATTTATGGAATGAATATCAGCTTACTGAATATAGAGAAGCAATTAAAACAATTAATCGGGCAGGAATAACTGTCGCCGACGTTGCATTTGCACCACCAGCACCAATGCCAAACTTGCGAATGAATGCAATAAAAGTCTATGATGATGACCGAAGTGTAGTTGGTTATAAAGCAGAAGCAGGTAACCAAAAAGCTGAAATAATGCAATTTACTCCACCCCAAATAATAAAAGAAGGAGAACAAACAGCGAATACTAATCAAAACCCGTTAGTGCAACTTCGCAAAAATTTCAACGAAACAGCATTCTTCTTTCCACAACTCTATGCAGACAGTACTGGCAATTATTCTTTCAGCTTTACTATACCCGAGGCGCTTACACAATGGAAATGGATGAGCCTTGCTCATACAAAAGATTTGGCATTTGGTTACAATACCCAAACTATCGTTACACAAAAAAAATTAATGGCGCAGCCCAACATGCCACGCTTCCTCCGTGAAGGCGACAGCATGCAACTTGTTGCCAAGATCAGTAATCTCAGTGATACGACATTAACAGGAACCGCTTCTTTGCAATTGATAGATGCACTCAGCAATGACCCAGTAAACGATCTTTTTAAAAATATCAATACTGAAATAAATTTCACAACGGAACCCAACCGCAGTACAGAAATAAAATTCCCCATCAACATTCCATTCAATTTCAATAAACCTTTGACGATTAGAATTACAGCTGCTGCAAAGCTCCCCTCTCCGGGCGGAGAGGGGCGGGGGGGTGAGGCCTCCGACGGCGAAGAAAATACTTTGCCCGTTCTGACCAACCGCATGCTTGTTACAGAAACATTACCCTTGTACATGCGCAACGATGGAACAAAAGAATTCAAATTTGAAAAATTAATCAACAATCAATCCCAGACTCTATCTAACGAAAGTCTCACAGTTGAATATACACCCAACCCCGTTTGGTATGCCGTACAGGCATTGCCTTATTTGATTGAATACCCGCATGAATGTGCCGAGCAGGTATTCAATCGCTTTTATGCAAACACATTGGCATCGTATCTTGTTGCCCAACATCCGCGTATAAAACAGGTTTTTAATGAGTGGTTGAAAGTTTCCCCCGGTGGGGGAGATTTAGAGGGGGGTCTCGAAAAAAACGAAGAACTGAAACAGGTATTGCTTACAGAAACGCCCTGGATTTTAGATGCAGAAAATGAAACACAGCAAAAGAAAAATATTGCTTTGTTATTTGATGTGATGAAAATGAGCAATGAAATGAATAAAGCATTACAACAATTGAAACAGATGCAGATGGATAACGGTGCTTTTCCCTGGTTCAAAGGCGGATATGAAGACAGGTATATCACGCAATATATTTTAACGGGTATCGGAAGATTAAAGAAACTCCATGCATTGAATAATGAAAACATGGATGACTTAAAAGAAATTACAGACAACGCTATTAATTATCTCGACAATGAAATAAATAAAGACTACAACAACCTGAAAAAATATAAAACGGATCTGAAGAAAAATAACATCTCATCCACGCAAATTCAATATCTCTTTATGCGCAGTTATTTTATTGATGCAGAATTGAAAAATAAAACAGCATATAATTATTACTATCAGCAGGCAAAGCAATACTGGAACACACAATCAGAATACACGAAAGCCATGATCGCTGTTTCGTTGTACAGGACAGGTGAACAAAGCTTTGCATTGAAAAATATTGTACCATCTATTATGGAAAATGCAATTGAGGATACTGCCAAAGGCATGTATTGGAAAGATGCAAGATGGGGATATTACTGGTACCAGTCACCTATCGAGCAACAGGCATTGATGATAGAACTAACAAATGAAATAGCACAACAACAAAATGATGCAACGATGAAAATGCAGGTGAATGACATGCGCACATGGCTTTTGCTCAACAAGCAAACCAATAACTGGAAAACCACCAAAGCCACTGCCGACGCATGTTATGCTTTATTGCTGAATAATGATGAGACCTTAAACGCAGAAAGAAAAGTTGAGATAAAATTAGGCAACAAAACTTTTTCCTCCCCAGATGGGGGAGGCCAGGAGGGGGCCGGCTATTTTAAACAACGCGTCAATAGCACTGAAATAAAACCTGAAATGGGAAATATTTCCGTATCCGTCTCCTCCCCCGTTGGGGGAGGCCGGGAGGGGGCCTCCTGGGGCGCTGTTTACTGGCAATACTTTGAGAATCTCGATAAGATCACGTCAGCAGCAACTCCCTTATCTCTCACCAAAAAATTATTCATTGAAAAAAATACCGCAGCCGGAAAAGTTTTGCAGCCGGTGAATGATGGCGATGAATTAGAAGTTGGGGACAAAGTTGTGATAAGGATCGAGCTGCACAGTGATAGAGATATGGAATATATTCACCTGAAAGATATGCGTGCTGCTGCCATGGAACCAACTAATGTATTGAGCAGCTACAAATGGCAGGACGGACTGGGTTATTATGAAGCAACAAAAGATGCCAGCACAAATTTCTTTATCAGCAATTTACCACGCGGCACTTATGTATTTGAGTACCCGGCATACATTACGCATGCAGGTAATTTTTCTGACGGTATTGCAACCATTCAATGCATGTATGCGCCGGAGTTTTCAAGTCATAGTGAGGGGATAAGGATAAAGGTTGAGGCTGGTAAATGACGAATGGTTGAATTGTTAAATCGGGGAATTGTGAAGTTTTTAATGGGCTGTTCAATACTAATACTACTGCTTGTTATTCCGACGTTAGGAGGAATCTAAAATGTAATAGATGTCCCATAATTCGATATGACAAACTTTTTTTCTTTGCTTGTCTTTTGTTCCAATGTTCATCTGCCACACTGATGCTTATCATTCCGACGAAAGGAGGAATCTTCCGAATCATATTTTGTTGTTATCTATTTTTGATAAAATGACTACTGACTACCTGATCATCGGGCAAGGTATCTGCGGAACATTCCTTAGTTGGAATCTTATTAAAGCAGGAAAAAAAGTAATTGTAATTGATCAACCTCAACCATTTTCTTCCTCTAAAGTCGCGAGTGGCATCATCAATCCTGTTACCGGCAGAAGAGTGGTGAGCACATGGATGATTGATGAACTGATGTCCTTTGCCTGGAATGCATACAATGAAATTGGAAATAAAATTGGTGAAAAAGTTATCGAACAAAAAAATATCATTGTCTTCCCACCTTCACAGCAAATGGTTGACGCGCATGCAAAAAGAATACATGAAGAGAATAGTTTTGTAAACCAAATTTCTTCTGATCAATTTCAGGATTCATTCAGCTTCTTATTCAAAACTTTTGAGATTACTCCGGTCTATCTTGTTTACCTGTATCCGTTACTGCATGGCTGGAGAAAAAAATTAATTGAGCAACAGTTTCTGCTTGAAGAAGAATTTCAAATGGAGCAATTGCATATCTCTGCTCAAAATATTCAGTACAAAAATATTATTGCTGAAAAAATATTTTTTTGCGATGGTGTAAATACTTTCAAAAATTATTTCTGGAAAAATTTACCGTATATCTATAACAAAGGACAGGCTTTAATCGCCGACATTCCCGCACTGCCGCAGGATAAAATTTACAAATACGGTAATATCACCTTTACGCCCTGGTATGATGACCTGTGCTGGGTTGGCAGCAGTTATGAAAATGAATTTGAAACAGAGTTGCCAACTGATGAATTCAAACAATCTGTAACATTATCTTTAAAAAATGTTTTGAAAATACCATTTACTGTTATTGATCATTTCGCATCATTGCGTCCGGCTGCTTTGGAGCGCAGGCCCTTTGTAGGTTTGCATCCGCATTGCCCAGCTATGGGTATATTGAATGGCATGGGAACAAAAGGCTGTTCGCTTGCTCCTTATTTTGCTGATGAACTTGCACAACACGTCATTAATAACAATCCCCTCACTCCACTTGTTGATGTAAAAAGATTTTCCGGAATGCTTGCAAGGTGAGTTGGCCGGGTTGACAACCTCTTAAGAGGTTGTCAACCCTCTGCACGCCTTCGCCATTCATCATACATACTCTACCATTTGTGAAAGCGCAAGCCCCGCTGCTCACGGTCATATACAATGCATAGTTGAAAGTATATATACCTTTACTCCATCAAATCAAAAAGGAGCAATGCTCCAAAAATCATGAACTGCATACTTGAGTTTCTGTTTGCCCGTTTTCGTCAAAGAGTAAAGCCACCGGAAGCCATACTTCCCATCTCCTGAAAGAGAAATAAACAAGTCACAAAATTTTAAAGTGTATCTGCAGCGGGCTTATCCTGCTAATTCACCGCAGAATTTACTTTTCATTTATCAAAACAATTAATCATTCGTCAGATGAAACCAATGTTACTGGTGATCATATCAGGTGCATTCATGCTTATTGCACTGCACGATCAACCGGCTTCAAACGGGAAAATTGAACAGGCAAAAACAGAGAAGCCCAAAGCAAAAGCTGTTATAAAGGAAGATGCCCTTCCTAAAGAAAATATTATTGAAGAATTTTTTACCAATAATTTATTGTGGTGATCCAGAGCGCAATTATTGCATACAATACAGTAAAAAATGATTGGGGAATAATGAGAACTCAGTTGCACGCCTTATCGGCGCAGCAACTGCTCGCAAAAGCTTCGGGTTTTGCCTTAAAAGCAAAGCCCATACCGAGGATGTACCCCATTGCTTCACGCAGCGCGTCATTACTTTTAAAATGTGGGTTAGTATTGATGTCTGCATGCACTTCCATGTCAACATCATATTGGATAAAAAGATTGCAGAGTTCATAAGCTATCTCGATGCTCTTGGCAACTTCCACAAGCATACGTTCTTTAATGTTGAAGTGCTGTCTTGTCTTTTCGTTGTGAATGAACATGAAGCCACCGCTGTGCTCACGCAGAAAAACGATCACTGTGGCAAATTCTGTTTCAGACCCTTTTACCTGGCTGTCAGTACCAATACAAACCTTGAGATGAACGCCTTTGGCAGTCTCTTTCCTGATAGCCTCTTCTACGGCTTCTTTGATCGGAATGTGAATGGTTTCTCCATTAAATTTTCTCCAACGCATACGAATAAGTATTTCTCAAAGGTATGCAGAGATTATAATTTGATACACAATTTGCAGTTATAAGAATATTAACACAAGTGGAAAACCGGAAACAGCAATATTAAAATTGCAATTAATGGATTTACGAAATATAGATTTTCGAGTTACGGTTTGTTACAAAATTCCAATTTCATATATCCTATTATCCCAATATCCTATTATCTTAATATCCCAATTTTTACCTCTCATTGCTTACTTATCCTTCGCTTCCACTCTTTTCAATGCCTCTTTTGTTTCGCAAGCATTTTTATCAAGGCTCAAAGATTGCTTAAAGCGCAATATGGCGCTGTCTTTTATATTCATCATTTCATAACATCTCCCCTGCCAGTAATACGGATCAGCATCAAGTGCATTTATTTTTGAAGCAAACTGAAAAACCTTCAGCGCTTCGTTGTATTGCTTATCATCAAAATAAACAAGGCCCTTTTCAATATACGCCTGCATGTAGGTGTAATTATTGGCGATAGATTCGTCAAAAAAATTCAGCGCCTGTTGTTTATTGCCGGTCCTCGCAAAATAAACTCCGGTAATAAAAGCGCAGCCCGCATCATACTCTCTTCCCAGGCCTAAATCTTTTACTCTTGAGCATATCAGCAATGCCCTGTCATTTTTTCTTTCTGCATAGAGATTGGCAAGCGCAAGCAATGCATCGGGAGACTGGTAAACGTTTATGGCTTTTATATAACTTTTTATGGCTTCTGTTGTGTCTTTTGCATCTTCTGCAATTTGTCCTTTATTAAACCACAAGCCATAATTCATGCTGTCTTTTTTTACAAGGCTGTCCATTTGTGCAAGCGCTTCTTTATAATAACCGATGCTGTCAAAAGCATTCGCCAGCGCCAGTCTTATTCCAATGCTGTCAGGATGTTGTTGTACCAGTGCAATAAGATTTTTCACGGATTCGGGAACTTCATTTTTTGTACCGGTGTTTTTATTCGATGAGTTATTGTCCGGGGATTCATTGCATCCACAAAAAAACAATAATACCAATACCAGCGTTTTTCCATTCTTCATGCAGCAAAAATAATGGCTGTTTTTGTTTATGACGTTTTTCTGGCATATAGCTGATGTATCAAACCTTTACTTTTACAAAAAATTATCAGAATGCTTCAGTTGACTATACGCCGCTTATACACTTTTAGCTTTGCTTGCCTTATGTCCGCCTATACTGTTCACGCACAACCTGCAGACACTTTGCATTATGCCGATGAGAAACATTTCAAAAATATGCAACAACTTACTTTTGGTGGTGATAATGCAGAAGCTTACTGGAGCTTTGATGATAAGCAAATAATCTTTCAACGGAAGCACGAGGCGGAAGGAATATTATGTGATCGTATGTTTATTGGCAGTGCTCCGAAACAGGGCGAACCATTTTCTTTTAAACAAGTCAGTAATGGTAAAGGCC
>JAHEZC010000110.1:6795-7703 GCA_023251275.1 Parafilimonas sp.
CCGGCAGAAAACAAATTATTTATGCATCCACACATTTGGATGGTGATAGTTGCCCGCCATTACCAGACCGAAGTAAATATAACAACCGCTATTTATGGCCGATCTACGACAGCTATGATATTTTTCTGGCAGATACTTCAGGAAATATTATCAAGCAACTTACCGATACCAAAGGTTATGATGCAGAAGCCACCATTTCACCTGATGGAAAGAAAATGATCTTTACTTCGATACGCAATGGCGACCTTGATTTGTATGTGATGGATTTGATAACATATAGCGTTAAACAAATAACAAATGAGTTGGGTTATGATGGCGGTGCATGGTTCAGCCCTGATGGCAAAAAGATCGTATGGCGTGCAAGCAGGCCAAAGGATGATTCTGTAATTGCCGATTACAAAAATTTATTATCACTTGGACTGGTAGCTCCCACGCAAATGGAAGTTTTTGTTGCCAATGCAGATGGCAGCGAGGCAAAACAAATCACTAACTTAGGCGGCGCAAACTGGGCGCCCAACTTTACACCGGACGGAAAGCATATTATTTTCTGCAGCAATCATGAATACAAACGCGGTTTTCCTTTCAACATGTACATCACAGATATCAATGGAAATGGATTGGAAAAAATCAGCAGGGATAAGGGTTTTGATGCATTTCCCATGTTCAGTTATGATGGAAAGAAGATCATGTTTTCTTCCAATCGCAATAACGGTGGTACGAGGGATACCAATATTTTTATTGCAGATTGGGTGGAATAATTTATTTGAAGTTAATCGCACCGCTTTGTAGTTTTGATAAATAACAAATCAGCATTACATGAACACTGACTTATACACTATTTTGCAGCATATACACAGCGCAGGCAGATGGGTTGTACTGTTATTATTAATCATCGCCATTTTCAACAG
>JAHEZC010000111.1 GCA_023251275.1 Parafilimonas sp.
GAAGCTTCATTAAAAAAACGAAGAATCGTATCGTAAGATTGAAATGGTGTGTGAAGAATAATATCGTTTTGCAATACATGTTCAAAAAGCGAATTATTCTTTTCGTCAATTCTATACCTGACAGCCGGCCATTTCGGGTATGTAAGGTCAGCGCCCGCAGCAGGAAGTGAAGCAAAATCTTTAAGGTTATGATAAGTACCTCCTTCCACAATACCGGCATTATTCAGATTCAAAACAATAATAAGAGTCTGAAGGCATCTTAAGGGAATACCCGGTTCATATAAAAAACGCGTAGCAAAACCGAGGTCACGCTTCATAATTTGCTTTTCAATTTTTTCAGCAATATCACCTTCGTATTCATCTTCCAGTTCAAGCTCCGAATCTCTTGTAACTTTGAAACTGTAGCATCCCGTTATTTTTGCATGCCGGAAAACTTTTTGGAGATTGCTTTTAATAATATCATCGAGGATAACAATATATTTTATGCCGTCAATTTCAACCGGCAAAAATCTTTCAAGGTTGTCAGTCGGAATATTAATGATGATGAATTCTTCTTTTTTGTTTTTTTCCTGTACGATAACGACGAAGTACAGTTTGTTATTTTCAGGAAAAAAATTGACGCCCGGGTTTACAGGGTATATCAATTGAAGAAAAGCAAGTACCTGCGTAAAAAAATATTCTGTTGTAATTTGCTGCACTGCATCAGGCAATGGTTCATTGTATAATAAATGTATGCCGTACTGTTTCAACAGGGGAAGAATTTGCTGTTCAAATATTCCGCCAAACAGTTTCTGCTGCTGCTGAATAATTTTTCGGGCGTTCTGCAGAATATCTGCATATTCATTTGATTTTTTTTTGCCGCCTTTTTGCTTATACAATTTTTCCAAAGCCATAATTGCCGGCATACGCACTCTGTAAAATTCATCAAGGTTGGAAGAAAAGATTGAAAAGAATTTCAAACGCTCCAGCAGCGGAACATTTTCTTTTGCTGCTTCGTTTAATACACGTTCATTAAACGAAAGCCAGCTCAGATCCCTGTTAAAGAAAGAATAGATTTGCATGCGAATTGTTTGACATTAGTTGTATGGCATTCTATACTTAGAATACTTTAGCGGGAATAAATAATGAAGCAATAATAAACCCAATTACTGAAGCGACTAATCCATACATGAAAACATTGTATGAAGCTCTCAGCATTCGATACTTACGCCCCAATACCACTCCCTGCGCATACACATCACGTATAAGGCTTCCGTACAGGAATTCCCGGTCGTCCATCATCTGCAGCATTCCTGATGTGTAATCTTCGAGATTCATTTTGTAAAAATTACCGAAAAATAACAGGTTTACTTTTTTTTCAGCGATGTCGTTTTGGGAAAAGCGGCCTCCCGGAATAGTCGGCCTTGTAGCGAGTATGGAGAAAATAATAGTAGTAAGACTAACCGCCAATAAAAGTATTGCAGGAATTTGCAACTGCGGGTACTCCTTTAATTTTCGCAATAAGACGCTCAACAGAACAGATATGATGATAGAATTTACCGAGATCATAATATGGGCTTTGCTGTCAGCCATATCACTTAAGCGCTGATGATTCCCCGAACTTATCCGAAACATTGTTTCAATGCCTCTTTCAGGCCGGTCTGCTTTTTTCTTTTTCTCTTTTTGAGTCGTTGTATTTTCCCCGGTTTCTTCCAAATGTTCCTGTACTAAAGCAACTACCTTGTCATTTGTTTTTTCTTCTTTATTGTCTTTGACTTTTCTTTTTAATTTTTCAAGATTTTCTTTTTTCTTTTCATTAAGCAGGAGCTGGCAATAATCGGTGAAATAGTGGTGACTTTCGAGAAGCTCAATACTTTTTTTGCGCCATTCATCCTTGTTCATTTTGGTATTGTTCACAGCTTCATATTCTTTACGGATCAGTTTGCTTCTTTCAGTGAATTCATCTGTTCCCAAATGAAATAAATCTGCGTCGCATACTATTTCTGCAAAAAGGCTTTTGGGGGTTTGAGGCATCTTTGTGGCCAGGATACATTTCCTGATTGCATCAATCGTTTCCTGGTCAATACCTGTACCTTTCAAAAATGCTTCGGCAGATTGCGCACCTGTTTCTTCATGATTGCTTACATTTTCATAATAACCTATATCATGAAACCAGGCAGCAGTCATTACAATAAAAAAATCCTTATCGTTTAGCTGATAATGATTGGCGATCTGCCTTACAGCGGCTGCCACACTCTCCGTATGCTCACGATTATGATAGAAAAATTTTGTGTCGGAATGTGAATCAAAAAATGATGTCAGGTATTGCTGCACCTGGTCTAACATGGCCTGGTAGTTCATAAATTCAGGTTTATAAGATTTAAATTTACGATTAAAAAACTTTGAAGGAGATTACAGAAAGATCAATTTTTTACTGAGGTAAAAATAAAAAACCTTTTATCATAAAAAGATAAAAGGTTAATTCTCCCTGAAATGGGGGCATATTACAACAATCCTGCTATTTCAATCGGGTTTCTTGCCATCGAGGAATGTATTGATTGTCGAAATTTCTCCCTGCTCATTTTCTTCCTTATTCACTGTATATTTACTATAAAAGCTTTCCACAGAAGCAAGGGTGTTGCCAAAAAGCTCCATATTTCTTCGTACATAAGCAGGCACGTTTTCAAATTCATTGTTTCCATCCGCTGCATTCATGTTAAAGGAAAGATTCCTCAGCTTGTGCAATCGTTCTGCTGCCCTGCGTCTTTGATCTTCTTCTTCGCATTGCGTCAAATCCCTTGATGAATAAGAGGTTGCATTTTCATCGCTATCAGATGACAAAGCTTCTTCTTTCATTACTAATTTGAATTCTATATTCTCATCCGGTTGTTCCTGCTTTGGTACCTGCTTTTGTTGTTCCTTTGGCTGAATGGTTTCAGCAGCCGGAGCTTGTTGTTGCCTGATTGTTTGCGGAGATTGCTTTGCAGCCAGGTTTTCCGCATAGATATTTGTCGGCCTGCTTAAATAACCTCCGGAAATCACAGGATTTTTTGCGACCGGTTTTTCTGTATATTGTAATACCGGCTGAACAAGTTCTTCTTTCACAGCCTGAGGAGATACGGCTTCAGGCATCGGCTCTGAGCTATCGGTTGATAATTCAAACCTCAAGACATAATTACTTTCTGCCGGCTGAGCTTCTTTTTTTGCGATTGGTTTTTCTTCATGCTCTGTGATTACCTGCATCTCAACGGATTCATTTTCTTCAACCAATGTGGGAGCAAACGGATCGCTTTCCTCAAAAAGCGTTCGCTGGTTATAAAGCTTTTTTTCTTCGCCGGCCACTCCAAGAGTCATCACAATTTTTTCTTCGCTGCGAACCGGCTGTTTTACTGATATTTCTTTTTTTGCAAACGGGTCTTTATGATCAAAACCGGTTGCAATTAATGTAATGCTGATTTTTTTATCAAGCGTGTTATCATAACCCATTCCCACAAGAAAGTCTGTGTTTTCGCCTGCCTGCATACGCAAATGATTGTTGATAATTTCGAGCTCATCCATAGTGCATTCATTTTCATCCTCTGCACTGTTGATATTGATAAGCACCCATTTTGCACCGCGTATATCGTTATCATTGAGCAATGGAGAGTTCAGCGCTTCCTCAATTGCCTTTTGGGCCCTGTTTTCGCCTTCTGCTGCGGAGCTGCCGAGAATAGCGACACCTCCATTTTTCATCACGGTGCAAACATCCGAAAAATCAACAATGATGTGTCCGCGGCTGTTGATAATATAGGTAATACATTTTGCTGCAGTTGCCAGTACATTGTCTGCTTTGCCAAAAGCTTCTTTCATTTTCAAATTGCCGTATTGAATGCGCAGCTTGTCATTACTTAATACAAGGAGTGTATCAACATAAGGTTCCAGTTGTTTAATACCGGCCTCAGCCTGCTGATGGCGGCGCGGTCCTTCGAAGCCAAACGGCGTGGTAACGATTCCCACGGTGAGTATCTCCAATTCACGACAGATCTTTGCAATAATGGGAGCGCCGCCTGTGCCGGTACCTCCGCCCATACCTGCCGTAATGAATGCCATCTTGGTATTTACTTCAAGAATACGTTTTATTTCTTCAAGACTTTCTTCAGTTGCCTGCTTGCCAACTTCTGGATTGGCCCCGGCGCCGAGGCCCTGTGTAAGATGCGGACCTAATTGTATTTTATTCGGCACACGGCTCTGCTCAAGGGCTTTTGAATCCGTATTGCAAATGATGAAATCAACGCCTTCTATCTGTTGCGCAAACATATAGTTCACTGCATTGCTGCCGCCGCCGCCTATACCAAGCACTTTGATGATGGATGATTTTTGTTTGGGCAGATCAAATTGAATCATAGTTTTAGAATTTAAGTTTAGTTAGTAAGTTTTTTTGTTTTGCCACTATAGTAAATAGCAGTGGTGAAAAAATATTTACATATTGTACCTGAAAAATTTCTCACTTTATTTCCTGGTCTCCTTCTTCTTTAAATAAATCAATGATGCCATCTTTAAATTTATCCCAGAAGCTGCTTAACCCTTTTCTTTTTTTTACATCCACATCTTCCGGCTCCGGCATATTTTTCTCGCCATTTACAGCAGGCCTGCCTTTCTTCAGGATGTCCGGCACATCTATTTTTTTGAATTTATTATCAAATTCTTTTCTCTTGTTTTCATAATCACTGTAGCCTTTTAATATTAATCCGATACAGGTTGCATACATCGGTTTTTTCAATTCATCAATATGGTTTGCTGCAAGATGCTCATTAGGGTAACCTATTCTTGCATTCAATCCTGTTACATATTCCGTAAGCTGAATCAAGTGCTTCAATTGCGAGCCGCCGCCTGTTAAAATGATTCCGCCATTAAGAGCGCGGCTGTCAAGCCCCACCTGTTTCAAATGATAAGTAACAAAATCAAGTATTTCACTCATCCTTGCCTGGATGATCGAAGCAAGGTTTTTCACCTGTATTTCTTTTGCAGGCATACCTTTCAGGCCGGGAATAGTTATGAAAGCATTTGACCTGGCTTCATCAGTCAATGCACTTCCAAACTGCACTTTCATGGCTTCTGCCTGGCTCCTCAATACACCGAGTCCCATACGAATATCACTGGATATATTTTCACCGCCGAAAGGGATCACTGCTGTATGTTTTAAAATACCTTCATAGAAAACAGCAAGATCACTCGTCCCGCCACCGATGTCTAAAATGGCAACGCCCGCTTCCATATCTATATCGCTCATTACAGCGCTTGCCGATGCAAGCGGCTGCAGCACCAGGTCTTTTGTTTTTAATCCGCTGCGTTCAACTGCCCGGTTGATGTTGCGGATTGCATTCCTGTCACCCGTAATTATGTGGAAGTTTGCACCCACTTTTACACCATTATAGCCAACGGGGTCTTTAATGTTCTGATAATTGTCCACATGAAAATCCTGTGGTATTACATCAATGATCTGATCGCCTGCAGGAATAAAAGTTTTGCGTTGATTCTCCACAAGCTGATCAAGTTCCCAATGCTCAATTTCCACATCTGGATTCTGACGCACAATATCACCGCGTGTCTGGATGCTTTTTATGTGATGCCCGGCAACACCTACATAAACTTCAGATATCTCAAGGTCAGGATTACTCTCATAGCAGTTTTGCAATGCCTGCTGAATGGCCTTAATGGTTTGGTCAATGTTCAGCACCTTTCCATGCTGAACGCCGGTGCTGCTGGCACGGCCAAAGCCTAAAATTTCCAGCTTGCTGTATTCATTTTTTCTTCCGGCAATGGCAGCGATCTTGGTAGTGCCGATGTCAAGTCCAACAATGATTGGCGCTTCATTCGGGTTCATAGATATGTGTTTTAATTGTGTGTGTATGCATGAAAATTGTGATGTTCATAATTATTGTGAATAGCTTTGGATTATATTTTATATTGATGCCGTTGATTGCCGGTATTTATTTTTTAAAATCTTATTCATTCGCCAATTCTTCATTTCAAATTCATGCAACCTGCTTCATCTTTTATTTAATTTTTTCCCGCCGGTTTCTTCATTACAGCCTTGGGTTGTTGCTGAACTTTCTTTCCCGGTGATTTCAAAGCCGGCAACATCTGCTTTTTCCCGCCCGTTTTTTTCGTGTTCGCTTTTTTTGTATTCACCGTTTTCACAGCCACAGGCTTTTGTTTCGGCAAATTACCTGTACTGTCTTTTTTTACAACATTCAAAGCAGTTGCATTATTCACAAAATCTGCACTCTTATATGTTGTATCTGCTGCATACTTTGCTGCACCTTTTCTCGTCGCGACAACCTGATCCTTATACTGCACATCAATCTTTTCATATTTTTCAAATCCTGTTTTACTCCACACCTGCCTGTAAAAAGCAAGGAGCTTTGAAAATTTTTCGTCCAGGTTATCGGCATCTCCCAACTCAATTACCTGGTTGCCCATTACAGGTATTAATTCAAAAGAACTGTGAGATGTTACGTCAACCTGCGCCACCTGTGCCATCCAGAAACTATCCCGCTGAATGTATTGTGCAATCTTTTTTATCTCTTTCAATACCATGCTATCCGGTGCAGATAATATTTTTTTATCTGAAGGGAAAGAGGTAAATACCGGCACTGCTGCATTTATACCAATGCAGACCGGTAAGTGAATCAGGTTACTATCAATATAAAATGTATTGCCCTGCATCGTAAATATTCTTGCAACCGGCTCACGCTCTTCTATTTTTGCATGCAGCACCTGGTTATTATCAAAGAACAATTCGGCGACACTCACCCAGGGATTTTTTTTTAACTCTTCTTCGGCCTTTCTCAAATTGATGGCTGCTAATTCCGCATTTTTAACCGCACCGGAATTTTGCAATACCTGCATTACATCTTCTTCCTTAACAAAGGGCTGATCATTGACAGCGCTGATAGTAACCTTTACGTCACTGCAGATTTTATGTTCTTTCTTTTGCATGGCAGCAATAAGAAGCCACACACAGGCAAGGCTCAATATGCCCCATACAAATGTTATGACTCGCTTTCTCCACATAATATTTCTTTTACAGGTTGCACCAGTGCATCAATATCGCCTGCTCCACACATTACTAAAAGTCCGGGTCTATATAATTTCACCCAATCGAGCATCGACTCTTTATTTAATACCTGTTTCTGCGGCAATAGCATATTATCCAATATCAACCCGCTGCCTACTCCTTCAATATGTATTTCTCTTGCCGGATAAATTGGTAACAGAATTACTTCATCAGCCATATCGAGGCTTTCGCCAAATTCTTTTGCAAGATCATTTGTTCTGCTGTAAAGGTGCGGCTGAAAGATTACCGTACATTTTTTTTCAGGATATAAACTCCTGACACCGCTTATCAATGCTTTTAATTCTTCAGGATGATGCGCATAATCATCAATCAATATATGATGCTTATTTTTCAGTATGTATTCAAATCTTCTCTTCACTCCTTTGAAAGACTCAACGGCAGCTTTTATTTTTTTATCATCAATTTTCAAATACTTTGCAACCGTTACTGCCGCCACACTATTTTCGATGTTGTGCAATCCGCCCATGTGCAAAACCACATCATGCAACTGCCATTGCTTACCGGTAAGATCGAACCTGTAAGAACCATTTTCCACTTTTGTATTCACAGCATATACATCTGCATTATTATTATCAAGACTA
>JAHEZC010000112.1 GCA_023251275.1 Parafilimonas sp.
AAGTTCGTCTAACTGCATCGCTTCTGCCATATCAGCAGACTGAGTATTCTCTGTTGGTTTAAGCAGTTGCTCTTTGGAGCATGAAAATACTGTAAGTACAATTGCTGACAAGGCAAGCAACATAAGCGGTTTGAAAGATTTCTGTTTCATAAGTATTAAATTTTTTAGTTTACCAAAACTAACTTCAGGAATATGCTGTGTAAGAATGAATTCCGCCCGACGGGATAAAATGAACATCCGGCAGGGATTTTATCTTATTATACCGGATTTGTGATTATCCGTATTACTGAATTATTTAAAATCATTAGTGGTTTCAAGATTAAATTATTACAATCACAGCCAATTCTTAAATTGTATTTTTGCCGGAAATAATTATCGAGTATGTGGCTTAATAATATTCTTGAAACGATTGGCAATACGCCCCTGATAAAGCTTAATAAAATAACAAAAGATATTCCGGCCACGGTGCTGGCAAAAGTCGAATATTTCAATCCCGGTAATTCCATCAAAGACCGGATGGCGCTGAAGATGGTTGAAGTGGCAGAAAAAGAAGGCAGGCTGAAACCGGGCGGAACGATTATCGAATGCACATCTGGCAATACTGGTATGGGCCTTGCACTTGCTGCCTGTGTAAAAGGATACAAGTGTATTTTCACCACAACGGATAAGCAGAGTAAAGAGAAAAGTGATATTCTGAAGGCAGTGGGCGCTGAAGTAATTGTGTGCCCCACCAATGTAGAACCCGATGATCCGCGGAGTTATTATTCCGTTGCAAAAAGGCTGGAAAAAGAAATTCCCAATTCCTATCTCTGCAATCAATACGATAATCTCGCAAACCGTCTTGCCCATTACGAAACCACGGGCCCTGAAATATGGAAGCAGACGGAAGGAAAAATTACGCACCTTGTGTGCACCGCAGGCACAGGTGGCACAGTTACGGGAACAGCGATGTACCTGAAAGAGGTTAACCCGGCAATACAGGTTTGGGCTATTGATGTATTTGGTTCATTGCTGACCAAATATTTCCGCACCGGTGAAGTTGATATGCATGAAGTGCATCCATATATCAGCGAGGGTTTTGGAGAAGATTTTGTGCCGGATAATTATGATATGCACGTGATTGATTATTTTGAACAGGTAACGGATAGAGATGGAGCTATCATGGCACGCAGGCTTGCCAGGGAAGAAGGGTTATTCTGCGGGTATAGCGCCGGCAGTTGTATGCAGGGATTAATGCAACTAAAAGACCGTTTAACAAAAGATGACATTGTAGTGTGCATCCTGCATGACCACGGCAGCAGGTATGTTGCCAAAATTTATAATGATCAGTGGATGATGGAACGTGGCTTTTTGGAAGTAAAAACATTCAAGGATATTGTGAATGCGAGAACAGGAAAAAAACTGGTGACCATCGCACCTGCTCAAACCGTTTCGCAGGCTGTAGAACTGATGAAGGAAAATGATATTGAACAAATTCCTGTAGCAAACGGTAATGGTATTATCGGCGCCGTGAGTGAAAGCGGTTTATTTCAAAAAATATTTAATAACCCGGAGATAAAAAATACAACTGTTGAAAGCGTGATGGAGCCAGCCTACCCGGTCGTTGCATTCGACACACCTGTCGAAAGATTAGGCAACCTGATCAATAAAGAAAACGGAGCGGTACTTTCGAGAGATGAAAAAGGGGATTATCATATTGTCACCAAGTATGACATCATACAAGCAGCCTTGCAATTATATCCAGGCAATTGCAAAAGTCATTCTCTATTTCACCCTCATTTCACTGTGGAAATCAGCATAAATGCTGCTGAAAAAATTACCCGCTTTCTCACCAACAGTAACCCGGAAAATTTTCAACCAAAAAAATAAACCTGCTTTCCTCGACTTTAACCTGGTAGTTGCGTTGTAACAAACCTTATTTTTATCCCGCAATCAAAAACATTATTCTTATGAGAAAAATTTCCTTCTTTTTTATTATTACTTCTTTAATCACACAAGTTGTTTCTGCACAAAAATTATCACCTGCAGCTACTCCTGAATCAGCCGGCTTTTCCGCAGAGCGATTAAAAAGAATTGACACCAGTATGGCAGGATGGGTAAACCGTAACTGGATGAATGGCGCAGTTGGCCTTGTGATAAGAAATGGAAAAATCGTGTATTACAATTCGTTCGGTAATAAAGATACAGATGCAAAAATACCCATGCTGAAAGATGATATTTTCCGGATTGCGTCGCAAACAAAGGCAATCACGTCTGTTGCTGCGATGATGCTCTATGAAGAAGGAAAATTTTTACTCGATGATCCGGTGTCAAAATATATTCCCTCCTTTACCCATGAAACAGTACTCGATAAATTCAATACTGCAGATACTACCTATACCACTTTTCCTGCAAAAAGAGACATTACCATTCGCGACCTGCTTACCCATACTTCGGGTATTGACTATGCGCAGATAGGCAGCAGCAATGCAAAAGCTATTTACGGGAAAAATCATCTCATGGGCGGACTTTTGGTTACCGATGAAAAATTATCCGATGCTATGACGAGGCTTGGCGCCTTGCCGCTGATGCATCAGCCTGGTGAAAAATGGACATATGGATTGAATAGCGACCTGTTAGGTGATCTTGTGGAAATATGGAGCGGCATATCCCTCGATGCATTTTTCCGTACCCGCATTTTTGAACCTCTCGGCATGTCGGATACGTATTTTAACCTGCCGCAGGAAAAGGCAAACAGGCTCGTGAATCATTATATTGAAACCGGGGGACATTTTACCAAACAAAACATTGTATTTGCTGTGGATGCAAATTATCCGCTCATAAATAAAACCTATTTTTCAGGCGGCGCAGGATTATCTTCCACCATTTATGATTATGCTGTTTTCCTGCAGATGCTGCTCAATGGTGGTGAGTATGATGGCAAGAGAATATTAAGCCGCAATTCTGTCCGCATGATGACGATGAACCAGATCGGGGATATTAAACTCGGTGAAGACAAATTCGGCCTGGGCTTCAGAATAGTTACGGACAGCAGCAGCAGGTTTTTTCCAAACCAGGCCGGAAGCTATGGATGGGGCGGGGCTTTTTCCACAGTCTATTGGGTTGACCCGAAAGAAAAAATGATCACAATTCTTTACCGGCAGATGTGGGGTTCACATGGCGGTGAACTTGATGAAAAATTTCGTGTGCTCGCTTATCAGGCTTTGAATGACTGAGGAATTTTCTCAGGAGATTTTTTGTTACCGGCAGAATAATATATTAAGCTTTTCTTGTGTCACTCACTGGAGCGGTTTGTGCTTAGTGCAGCAAATCAGAATGGCGTGTTGCCTGATTGAAGGCTCAGGTTAAGCATAAAGCCATTCACCAAATAAAAAAAACTACAATAAAATCAGTATGGAAAAAGTAATCGCCAAATCTCGTTGGTACCGATTGATACCGGTTGCATTCATTACCTACAGCCTCGCCTACCTTGACCGCGCAAATTTCGGATTCGGAGCGGCAGGCGGCATGGCCGAAGACCTGCACATTACAACTGCCATATCTTCCTTATTGGGATCACTTTTTTTCCTGGGTTATTTTTTCTTTCAAATTCCGGGGGTTTATTATGCTTCTCATAAAAGCGTAAAGAAACTAATCTTTTGGTCATTGATTCTGTGGGGTGCATTTGCAATGGCAACGGGTATAGTCAGTAATGTAAAGATCTTAATCATCATACGATTTATGCTTGGCGTAGCAGAGAGCGCCATCTTTCCTTCTATGCTTGTTTTAATGAGCAGGTGGTTTACAAAAAAAGAACGTTCACGGGCAAATACTTTTTTTATCCTTGGTAACCCTGTAACCGTACTTTGGATGTCTGTCATATCAGGATACCTGATAAATTCTTTCGGATGGCGATGGATGTTTATCATCGAAGGATTTCCTGCTTTGCTTTGGGCATTTTTCTGGTGGCGACTGGTAGATAACAGACCGGCAGATGCAAAGTGGCTTTCACAAAATGAAAAGCAGGCTTTGGAAGAGCAGCTACAAAAAGAACAACAGAATATTAAAGCTGTCAAGAATTATGCGGCAGCATTCAAATCGAAAGCAGTCATTTTACTAAGCCTGCAATATGCCTGCTGGAGCATTGGCGTATATGGATTTGTGATCTGGCTCCCTACTATCATTAAAACAGCCCCTGGCCTTGATATTGTAAAAACAGGATGGTTGTCCGCCGTCCCGTATGCATTGGCTATTGTCGCTATGTCGTTAGCATCGTATTTTTCTGATAAGACATTAAAAAGAAAAGTATTTGTCTGGCCGTTCCTGTTGATTGGCGCTGTTGCCTTCTATTGTTCATACCTTACAGGCGCACATAATTTCTGGTTGTCATTTGTGCTGCTGATAATTGCCGGTACGGCCATGTATGCACCTTACGGACCTTTCTTCGCCGGAATCACAGAGATTTTACCTGCGAATGTTGCCGGCGGCGCCATGGCCCTCATCAACAGTTTTGGAGCCCTGGGATCATTTGCCGGGGCTTATCTTGTCGGCTATCTCAATGGAACCACCGGGGGCTTCGGTGCATCTTATATATTTATGGCAGGCTCACTTTTACTTGCGGCTGTGCTGACGATGATCGCTTTAAAAAATTCTGCCCGGTTACATAAAACATAAACACACAAGCTTATGCAACATGATCTTGCTTTTTTCATTCATGATTTGCATAAAGTTGCATAACCCAAAAAATTTGTTTTATTCACTTTGCAAAATGTATCTGCCGGAAACTATATGATGCTTTCAGCCTAAGGATTATTTTTGCACAAATACCTATCATGCCAACAGTAAAAACAGGCTTGGTGCAAATGACTTGCACAAATGACAAACAGGGCAATATTGATAAAGCCATTTCAAAAATTAAAGATGCGGCGGCGAAAGGCGCGCAGATAGTTTGCCTGCAGGAATTATTTGCATCATTGTATTTCGGGGATGCGGAAGACTATGAAAATTTTAAGCTGGCAGAGCCCGTTCCCGGGCCTTCCACGGCATTATTCAGCAGCCTTGCTGCAGAACTAAACATCGTGATCATCGCCTCGTTGTTTGAAAAAAGAGCGCAGGGTATTTATCACAATACCACAGCAGTGCTGGATGCGGACGGAACTTATCTTGGTAAGTATCGCAAAATGCATATTCCTGATGATCCTTCTTACTACGAAAAATTTTATTTCACACCAGGCGATCTCGGGTACAAAGTTTTCAAAACAAAATATGCAACTGTTGGTGTTTTGATCTGCTGGGATCAATGGTATCCCGAAGCAGCACGTATCACTGCATTGATGGGCGCAGAGATATTATTCTATCCCACAGCAATTGGCTGGCATGCTTCCCAGGATGAAGCTACCAATGCAGAACAATACAATGCATGGCAAACCATTCAACGCAGTCATGCAATTGCCAATGGCGTGCATGTAGTGAGTGTAAATCGTGTTGGATATGAGCAGGACGGCAATATGAAATTCTGGGGTGGTTCATTTGTCAGCAATCCCTTCGGAACACTTTTGTATAAGGCATCTCACGAAAACGAAGAAGTGGCTGCAATAGAAATTGAATTAAGTAAATCTGATGTTTACAGAACACATTGGCCATTCCTGAGAGACAGGAGAATTGATTCCTATCAGCCGATTACAAAAAGGTTCATTGATGGGGAGTAATAGTCGGGAAAGTCGGGAAAGTCGGGAAGATCGTAAGTAATTTCTATAGTGACTCCTGGCGCTCGGACTTATTTTTAATTTTAATTAATCAAACTTTTTTCTATGCCATTTAAATTTGAAAAACTTATTGTCTGGCAAAAGGCCCTTGATCTTTCTGCAACTGTTCATGAAATTGCGATAAAGTTTCCGAAAGAAGAATTATACATTCTTACTTCGCAAAAAAAGAGAGCAGCGGATTCTGTTTCATTAAATATTGCTGAAGGTTCTACCGGGCAATCAAATGCTGAGCTTAAGCGGTTCCTGGCAATTGCATTAAGATCAGACATTGAGGTAGTTGGATGCATTTTTATTGCACAAAAAAGAAACATGATCAGCCGGGAAGATTTTAATAAAATATATTATGCCTGTGAAGAAATCCTGGTGATGATAAATGCGCTTCGCAATTCAATGAAATAAAATGATCAGAAAATTAAAATCTTCCGGACTTTCTGACTTTCGGACTCCCCATCTTTCAGTCTTCCAGACTTTTCGTCTTCCCTACTCCTCACTCAGTAACTCATCAAAATAATTATGATCAGAAAATTAAAATCTTCCGGACTTTCCGTCTTTCCGACTTTCGGACTCTTTACAACTTCCGCACTTCCCGTCTTTCCGACTCCTCATCAACTCGGTTATTATTTTCCCGCAGAATTTGCACCGCATATAGCTACCTGGCTAAGCTGGCCGCATAAAGAAGCAAGCTGGCCGGGAAAAATTGAAAGGATATTTCCGGGCTATACTTTATTTATAAAATATTTATCGCAAAGTGAAAATGTCCGTATCAATGCGAATGATGAAGCGATGAAAGAATTTGCTTTACAAAAAATTTCGGAAACAGGGGCTGATATTAATAACATTGAATTTTTCTTTCATCCCACCAATGATGCATGGTGCAGGGATCACGGGCCTGCCTTTCTTATTAATCCTCATACCGAACAGAAAAAAATTATTGCTGACTGGAATTATAATGCCTGGGGCGGAAAATATCCGCCTTATGATAAAGATGATGTGATACCCACATTGATTGCAAAGCATTATCATATTCCTGTATATTATCCCGGGATAATCATGGAAGGAGGTTCAGTTGATTTTAACGGGAAAGGCACTGTAATAACCTCCGCCTGTTGTTTGCTGAATAAAAACCGCAATCCGCATCTCGATCAGCAACAAATTGAAGAATATCTTATTCACTTTTATGGTGTTGAGCAGGTATTGTGGGTAGATGAGGGCATTGCGGGTGATGATACAGACGGGCATATTGATGATACAGTTCGATTTGTAAATGAAGATACCGTGATTGCAGTGATCGAAGAAAACAGGAATGATGAGAATTATGCATTACTGCAAAAAAATTTACAGCAACTGAAACAAATGCGGTTACTGAATGGCAGTCAATTAAATATTATTGAACTGCCTATGCCTGAAGAAGTAATCTATGAAGGACAAAGATTGCCTGCTTCTTACGCCAACTTTTATATCTGCAATAAATATGTGATCGTTCCAACATTTCGCTGTGCAAAAGATGAAAAAGCATTACAGATCATTCAGCAATGCTTTAATGACCGCGAAGTGATCGGAATTGATTCAACAGATATTATCTGGGGGCTTGGGAGCTTTCATTGTTTGAGCCAACAGGAGCCGGAAGTGTAATACGAGAGCGGAAGGCTACAACAATGAACTGAACATGACAAATTGGTGTGACAATAAACATGTGTTAATGAAATAAAAATCACAAACATTTCGAAATGCTATTCCATAATAAAATGGAGGTCTTTTCCCATGAAAACATTTCTTTTCTCACCCTTCCTCTATTTATCAGCATATTTCTTAATTTCAGGCTTTCATGTATTTCAATCATAGCATTGGCAATAGACCCCCAATTAAATGGGTCAACTAACAATGCCGCATCACCTATCACTTCGGGCAAGGAAGTACGATTAGATGAAATCAC
>JAHEZC010000113.1 GCA_023251275.1 Parafilimonas sp.
ACGCCTGGTGTGAATCCCCGGGGAACTGATTACTGGAAAGATTATTCTTCTACCGATCCGCATAGCGGAATTGGCTTCACCGTGATTAACGATAAGACAGGGCCTCTCAACCATTTTGAAACGTACGCAACCTATGCCTATCATTTACCTGTAGGATCTCAAACAAGTATTAGTGGCGGTATTTCAGTTGGTTTCCAGAATATGCGGCTGAACACTGCCGAGCTTGATTTCGGCACGCAGTATCCCGTTGACCCTGCTGTGGCGGGAAGCGGATACCTGAACAGCATAAAGCCTGATATAAGTGCAGGTATATGGCTGTACTCTGCAAACTATTTTGCCGGAATTGCAGCACAGCAGATTGTCCCGGAAAAAGTCGGTTTCAATAGCGGCAAGCTCGGTGGCGATAGCGTTACTGTGATCAATGGAAAATTAGTCCCTCATATTTTTTTGCAGGCAGGCTACAGATTTTTGCTCGGTGAAGATCTTAACCTCGTCCCTTCCGTGACTATGAAATATGTCACTCCGGTTCCGCTCAGTTTCGACATCAATGCCAAACTGCAGTATCGAGACTTTCTGTGGGTTGGAGGGTCATTGCGACCCAAAGATGGATTTGCAGCGATGCTGGGGGTGAGCATCACGAATGCATTAAGCATTGGTTATTCTTATGATTTTACTACGTCAAGATTGAATACTGTCAGCAATGGCACGCATGAAATTGTAGTCGGGTTTTTATTGGGCAATAGTTTTGGCGACTGGTGTCCGAGAAATGTTTGGTAATTATATCTGCCGATAATATTTATGGAGTAAAGAATTAGAAACAGGTGTATTTTTAACCATCATTAAGGCAAGTGTACAGCTATGCGAAAAGTAGAAGTGACCATAGAAATTGATACAGTTCCTGAAAGAATTATACAGGCTTTTACTGAATATGATATGCTTCATGAATGGTGGAGCGTAGAAAGGGCTTTAATTCAAAAACGGCGAAATGGTATTTATACACTTGCCTGGAATATCACCGACAGAGGCTTCGGTTTCGTATCTTCCGGCACTATAAGGAAATATAATGCCCGCAAACTTCTCGAAATAAACAATTTTGTTTACCTGAATCCGGAAAGGCCTATCCTTGGGCCTATGACGCTTACGGTAAAGGCCAAACAGAAAAACGCATTGACAGAATTGTATCTCTGCCAGGATGGATACCTTGACGGTGATGACTGGGATTGGTTTTATGATTCCGTCAAAGAAGCCTGGCCTGTAGTACTGAACACACTGAAAGAATATCTGGAAAAAGGTTTTGGGAGCGCCTAAAGCTGCTGCTCTTATTTTGTTCCCATCTGCTTTAAGAACACTATATGAGAAAAAACTGCCTGGTACATTCTGGGATATTCTACATACACAATACCATATTCCTGGCATGCCTGCCTGATAATTTTGCTGATGGCAGGGTAATGTATATGAGAGATTTTTGGAAACAAATGATGCTCTATCTGGAAATTTAAGCCGCCTACCAACCAGGAAATCAAGGGGTTTTTAGTGGCGAAATTCGCCGTAGTTTTTAACTGGTGAATAGCCCACTCATCTTCCATTTTGCCGGTACGTTCATCAGGAAGCGGGAAAGAAGTATGCTCAACAGTATGAGCCAATTGAAAAACGATGCTCAATATAAAACCAGCTACGGTCGAAGCTATAAAAAAGCCGATAATTGTCGGTAAAAGCCCAACTGTGAATAGCGGCAAAAGAAGAAAAAATCCATAGCTTAAAATTTTATATACCCAAAAATAAAGGTGATCCGTAAACTTCATTTTTTTTAAAGAAATGGGTCCTATCTTCTGACTGAAATATTTTTTATAGTCTGAAAAGAAAATCCAGAACAGGTGCAGCCAGCCATAAAAAAACCAGAAATACCAATGCTGAAAACGGTGCATCTTATATTTTTTCTGCGTAGCTGCCATTCGTAAAAAAGGCCTGCCGTCAATATCATCGTCAATGCCATCTATATTAGTATATGCGTGATGAATAATGTTGTGCTTCATATTCCACATGAAATGGCTGCCGCCTAAAATACATAATGTCAGCGAAGCAAGTTTGTTGACAACCGGGTATTTGCTGAAACTTCCGTGGGCGCCATCATGCATGATATTAAAGCCGATGGCTGCTATAAGGCCGCCAAGAAAAATACATTCAAGTATGGCCTGCCAGTATGCAGGTGTAAAAAAAACAAGATGAATATAGATGACTATAAAAAGTGTAAGTATCACAATAGCCTTAAACAATAACCCCATATTGCCCGTGGATGCCTTGCCTGTTTGTGCAAAGTATTCATCAATGCGATTTTTTAAAACTATATGAAATGAAACCGGTGCGGAGGGAAATTTTAATGACTTCATGATGCCTGTACGGATAAAACTATTTACAATCGGTGCAATGTACCTATAAAAGCCCTATGAATGACTTTCTCTGCCGAAAATCGCCGAAATTAAATGATACTTTAACGTATTGACCCTGAAAAATTTCACCTAACATTCTCTACCTTTCCTCCCAATTTCAACATCAAACATTCTTTAAACTAATATGTTATGAGAAAGCAGATCATTTTTCTTTTGATCAATTTTTGTTCGTTTATACAGCTTTCGGCACAAATTGATGGAGGCCTTTTCAGATACCCCGATGTATCGAAAACACAGGTTGTATTTACTTATGCGAATGATCTCTGGATCATGCCCAGGGAAGGTGGCACTGCAGAGAAACTGAGTTCTCCGCCCGGCGTGGAATCATTTCCTAAATTTTCACCCGATGGTAAAATGATTGCTTTTACGGGTAACTATGACGGAAATAAAGATGTATATGTAATTCCAGTAAATGGCGGTGTGCCATTGCGTTTGACACAGCATGGTTATACCGACCGTGTGGTAGAATGGCAGCCGGATGGCAAGCGCATTTTATTTGCCTCACTTCGTGAAAGCAGCAGGGATCGCTTCAATCAGTTTTATACAATTGCTGCTACGGGCGGGGCAGATGAAAAATTGCCTTTCCCTTACGCAGAATTCGGCTCTTATTCGCCGGATGGCAGGCAAATGGCTCTTGTCTTTGAGTCGCAGGCATTCAGGAACTGGAAAAGATACCGCGGCGGATGGAAAGGAGACATTCACATCTTTGATTTTCAAAACCAGGCCGACAAAAATATTTCTGCAGACAATGATGCAGGCTATGAATTTCCCATGTGGCACGATAGCTGCATCTACTTTTTATCTGACCGTGGCCCTGAATTCAGAATGAACCTTTGGCGATACAATATTGCGTCGAAGAATTTTGAACAACTGACTAATTTTAAAGACTATGATATTCATTTCCCCTCGCAGGGCCCTGATGATATTGTATTTGAAGCGGGAGGAAAATTATACCTGTTTCCGTTTTCATCACAACAAATTAAAGAAGTGAAAGTAAGCCTCGTAACCGATAAGGCCAGCCTGAAACCAAAGATAGAATCAGTGGAAAAATATATTCAGCACGCAACCATCAGTCCCGACGGAAACCGTGTGCTCATAGAGGCGCGGGGAGAAATATTTTCATTGCCTGCTGAAAAAGGCTTTGTAAAAAATCTAACCAGAACTCCTGGTGCAGCGGAGCGGTATCCCGCATGGTCTCCTGACGGTAAAACAATAGCATTCTGGAGCGATCAATCAGGTGAATATGAACTATGGATACTTCAGCCCGACAAAGAAAATTCATTGCGTAAGCTTACTGCGTACGGAGCTGGATTCCGGTATAATTTATTCTGGTCACCGGACAACAAAAAGCTTGCATTTATTGATAAGGCGATGAAAATAAAAATCTACGATATTACTACAAATGAAACTGCAGATGCCGATAAAGCTTTAAGATATACGCATGGTGCATTGGAAAATTTCACATGCAGTTGGTCTTCTGACAGTCGCTGGCTTAGCTTCAGCCGCGATATTGAAAATTATCATAACGCTGCATTCATTTATGATACCAGGAGCAAAAAATTGCAACAGGTAACTGATGGATATTATGATTGCTCAAATCCTGTCTTTGATCCTGAAGGAAAATATTTATATGTACTCACAGCTCAGTCTTTTCAGCCTTATTACAGCGATATAGACAATTCATTTATTTATGCCAATTCAAGACAGATTGCAGCTATCAGCCTGAAAAAAAATACGCCTTCGATACTTAATCCCAAAAATGATACTGTAACGATAAAAAAAGAGGAAGACGCTTCAAAAGCAGAGGATAAATCAAAAGAAAAAAAAGACAGCGATACAGCAAAAGAAAAGAAAGGTGAGGCCAATGCTGTTGACATTGATTTTAATGGCCTCGAATCAAGACTGGTGATCTTAACCGCAACACCAGGCAACTACGCCAGCCTGAGCGCTGCAAAGGGAAAGATCATTTATCTGAAATTTCCAAACACGGGATATTCAGACGCTCCATTTTCCTCATCACTCAAATATTATGACATAGAAAAACGTGAAGAGAAAACTATCCTTGACGGGGTTAATGGTTATGAGCTATCCAGGGACGGCCAGAAAATTCTTGTAGTAAAAAGCGGCGCCTGGGCAGTGATACAGCCACAGGAAGGGCAGAAGATTGAAAAACCGCTGCACACTGATGAAATGCAAATGACGGTTGACCCGGTACAGGAATGGAAACAGATATTTACAGATGCCTGGCGGCTGGAGCGTGATTATTTTTATGATCCGAATATGCATGGTGTGGATTGGAACCTGGTAAAAGATCGTTACACCAGGATGCTGAATGACGCAATGACACGTGAAGAAGTAAACTATGTAATTGGTGAAATGATTGGTGAGTTGAATGCATCGCATACATATAAAGGAGGCGGTGACGAAGAGAAGGAAATCAAACAAAGCGTTGGGTATCTTGGGGTTGACTGGCAGGCAGATGGTAACTATTATAAAATTAAAAAGATCATTCGCGGTGCTTCATGGGATGCTGAAGTACGCTCCTCAATTGATATGCCCGGTATTGATATAAAGGAAGGTGATTACATTCTCGCTGTAAATGGGGTGCCGCTGACAACTGCACAGGAACCATTCGCAGCATTCCAGGGTTTATCCGATAAGACTGTGGAGCTGACTTATAATACGACTGCCTCCTGGACTAATGCCAAAACTGCAATCGTTCAAACCATGTCTGACGAATCAAGATTGCGTTATCTCGCCTGGATTGAATTAAACAGGAAGAGGGTGGAAGAAGCTACCAATGGAGAGGCAGGCTACATATATGTACCAAGCACAGGTCTGGATGGACAGAATGAATTATTAAGGCAGTTCAATGCACAATGGACAAAAAAGGCGCTGGTGATTGATGAACGTTTTAACAGCGGCGGTCAGATACCTGATAGATTTATTGAGATGCTCAACCGTTCTCCCCTTGCATTCTGGGCAATACGGGATGGCATTAGCTGGCCCTGGCCTCCGTTTGCACATTTCGGCCCAAAAGTGATGCTCATCAATGGATGGAGTGGCTCAGGCGGAGATGCTTTCCCTGACTATTTCAAGAAGAAAGGGCTTGGCCCGCTGATTGGCAAGCGAACATGGGGCGGATTGATTGGCATAAGCGGAGTACCGGATTTAATAGATGGCGGGGGTATCACCGCCCCGTCTTTCCGTATGTACAATGCAGATGGTACCTGGTTCAAAGAAGGGCATGGCGTTGACCCTGATATAGCGGTTGATGAAGACCTTGCGGCAATGGCTAAAGGAAATGACCCCCAACTCGAGCGTGCTATTATTGAGATCAAAAATTTAATAAAACAAAAAGGATTTAAGCAGCCGGATATACCTGCTTATGAAAAAAGAAATTAGGGATCACTGTTATCGGTCAGTTGCAGGTAAACTAAAACCAGAGCTGTAGCAGTCATCAGCAGGAGAGTCAGGAAACCGAGTATGTTTGAAGTTTTGCTGTTTGTATATTCGCCCATCACTTTTTTATTGTTGCATATATGCAGAATGATTGCCAGTAATACAGGGGCAGTAAACCCATAAAGAATAGCTGAATAAATCAATGCCTGCACAGGAGAGATGCCGATATAATTTAAAGATAAGCCTGTAATGAGCGATATGGCGATGATCGAATAAAATGGCCTTGCCTCATGGAATTTTTTGTCGAGTCCTTCCTTCCATCCAAAGGCTTCGGAGAAGATGTAAGACAGTGAACCGCTCAAAACCGGAATTGCTAAAAGTCCTGTGCCAATAACCCCGATTGCAAAAAGAAAATACGCAGAATTTCCCGCTAATGGTTTTAGTGCTTCTGCGGCCTGCTCTACCGTATCAATCTTATGAATACCTCCATTGAACAATACTGTTCCTGTTGTAAGAATAATAAAGAACATGACGAGATTTGAGAACAACATTCCAAAATCAACATCCTTTTCCATATTATTTATTATTCTCTTGTTTACGATAATATGCTTTTTCCGGTGTTTCATCTCCTCTACTTCCATCGTTGCCTGCCAGAAGAAAAGATAGGGTGAAATAGTTGTTCCGAGAATGGCAACAAGAATGCTGACAAAGTTTTTGTCAAAACTAAAGGAGGGAATGAAAGCAGCTTTCAAAACCTGTCCCCAGTTCTGATGTGATAAAAATGGAACAATCAAATAAACCAATAACACAATACAGAGATATTTCAAAATGGAAGCAATTTTAAAATAAGGGAAACAGATAATTGAAACTAACAGTATGATGGTGAAAAGCACACTGAAATAAGTGGCCGGGATGGAAGGGAATAAAAGATTTCCCACTGCTCCCATTCCTGCAATGTCGGCGCCAATGTTTAAAATGATGGCAGGAAAACTGAAAAGAAGCATCAGGTACAACACAGATCGGTGATAATTTTTTTTCAATGTTCCTGTTAATCCCTGTGATGTAACCAAACCAATTCTCGCACACATTTCCTGGATGGAAGCCATTAGCGGAAAAGTGATCAGTGCAGTCCATAATGTGTTGAGACCAAATGCTGCTCCTGCCTGCGAATAAGTGGCAATGCCCGAAGGGTCGTCATCGCTTGCGCCGGTAACAAGGCCCGGCCCGAGTATTTTCCAAAAACGAAGAATTTTGTATGAAAATTTTTTCCGGCGGTTCATCTTTTTTTTCTCTGCTGCGCAGTAAGTAATGTTGCCGTCAAAATTAATGAAAGAGCAGCCGTAATATTTATTTCTTTTAATTGACTCTATAAGCCCGGCGCTGCTGATCTTTTCTTTTCAAAACATTTAATATCTTTTGCCAAATTTCTTATCTTACAAATGTTATGTTTATCATTTTAAAGTTTATTAAAAAATATCCTATGAAAACGAAACTTTCAGATCCGGATAATTATAATGATGATTTATAAATCTTGCTTTGACGATTTATTTTTTTGTAACTATTCAGCACTTCAAAAATAGCTGATTTTTTAGTTTTCAAAATAACGGGCAGGGTTATCCCCATTTATTTTGCGGTTTTTAAAAAATCAGTTTTGATCTCTTTTTTATGTGTATAATAAATTGATTTTGTGAATTAAAATCCCTGTTATTATTGAGTTTTATGATTGTCCTTTGCGGTAACCAAATCATTGTTTTCTGGACGCAAAAATTCTCATAGAAACACTGCTC
>JAHEZC010000637.1 GCA_023251275.1 Parafilimonas sp.
AACTATTGTTAATGTGATATGATGTGCTGCTTCGATTTTTTCTTTTACCGAAGTCATCTGATCAAATGCACTGTTGCTGCTCTTTTGCCTTTGAGAAACATCTGTATCCCTGATATGTCCATCATAAGCATGCAGCCCGACAACTTTTATGGCAGGTAATACGAGGATATTTTCAAATAAATCCATCGCATAGGCCGGCTTTATTCCGGTTCTGTTCATTCCTGTATTCAAATCAATATATGCATCTATCGTTTCATTGGCATCTGCAAAAAGCTGTGATAAATATTTTGCGGAATCCATATTATCAACGAGACAGGAAAAATGTGTTGCCGGATATTTTTTTACCAATTCCAAAAGACGATGCGCCTTCGGTCCCACCGGTTGATATGCAAACAATACATCTTTAGCTTCAATCATGGCAAGCATTTCCGCTTCGGCAATAGTGGCGCATTTGAATTTATAAATGCCTTCATCCATCATCATTTTACATACTTCGCTTATCTTATTCGTTTTCACATGCGGTCGCAGCGCTTCCGTATTTTTTACCATCTCCTTTGCGAGAATAATATTTTGCTTCACCCTTTCTGCATATACTACCAATGCGGGAGAATCAATGGTATCAATGTTTTCAATGATGTACCAATCCATGATAATTGCAAATTTTAAATTGAATAATTTGAATTAACTGTTTAGAAATTTATTTGTGGCGAGGCATGGGCTGTGAGATCATATCCGAACTATCTCAGTTATGCTGATTATTCCACCTCAAACATCGCTTCGATTTCCACAGCAATATTTTGCGGCAGAGAGCCCATCCCAACAGCACTTCTCACGCCTACTCCTTTATCTTCGCCCCATACTTTTGCAAACAGTTCACTGCACCCATTGATTACGTAAGGATGTTTTTGAAAACCGGCGGTACAGTTTACCATTCCCAGCACCTTTATCACACGCTTTACTTTATTGAGCGAACCGAGGTTGGCTTTGAGCGTTGATAGGATAGCCAGTCCGACCTGCTGCGCTGCAAGTTTGCCTTCATCTTCATTCATATCTTCTCCAACCCTGCCAATGATAAAATTATCATCAGGTAAATAAGGTCCATGCCCTGAAATATAACAATGCTTCCCATCAATAACCAATGGTTTATATACTCCTTTTGGCCCCGGTGCAGGAGGTAGCTCAAGACCAAGCTGTGCAAATCTTTCATCTGGTGTCATACAAAATTTTTTATCATGATATTAAATAATACAATGCAAAAACTCCTATCAAACCCACTACAGAAACGATTGTTTCCATGATACTCCAGGTTTTGATGGTGTCTTTAATAGAAAGGTTATAATATTCCTTGAACATCCAGAAACCAGGATCGTTCACATGCGAAAACATGAGACTCCCCGCGCCGGTTGCAAGAACCATTAAATTTGGATTGATGCCTGTTGCAGCAATCATCGGTGCAATGATACCGGCAGTGGTCAGTCCTGCTACGGTGGCAGAACCTACGCATACACGAATGATTGCGCTGATACCCCATGCTGCCAGCAATGGGTTCACATGAAAGTTCTGCAGCCCCATGGCAATTTTATCACTGATACCTGCATCGGTCAATACCTGTTTCAACCCGCCTGCGCCGCAAATAATAAAGAGGATCATCGAAATATCTTTCATGGCATCGGAGACCGAAATGGAAATATCTTTCATTTTCTTGCCTCTCCTTATACCAAGGCTATAGACTGCAAATAATACTGTTACCGTCATAGCAATTACAGGGTCGCCAAGAGCTTCGATTATCCTGGTAATCACATTTTGCTCCTTTGTTGCCAGCTTCACGATAGTGCTTAGTGTAATCAGTATCACCGGCAGAAAAGCGGTAAAGATGCTGGTAAACATACCTGGTAACTCTTCTTCGGGCAAAGGTTTTGATGCAAATATGGCCAGCGGCTTATTGGTATATTTTTTCAATGTAAGGCCAAATACCGGCCCTGCGAGGATGATGGCCGGGATGGCAATGATAAATCCATATAATAATGTTAAACCCAGGT
>JAHEZC010000638.1 GCA_023251275.1 Parafilimonas sp.
TTCTTTATCTTTTACAAAAAAATGCTGCGCCGATTCATCGAATGCATAACACCTGCTGATGATGGGATTTTCTTTTTCAATCGCCAGCGGCAATCTTCCTCTATGTGTAAAATCCCAGGGACTTTTTAAAGCGGTCGGGTAATCTTTTTTGTGCACCACATTGCGGCCACGTTCCAGTACCAATGTTTTTATGCCATGTTCACAGAGTTCCTTCGCAGCCCATCCGCCACTGATACCGGAACCGATGACAATAGCATCATAAGAATTTTGAGCAATGCCTTTTGTATTTAGATGCAAAGTATCGCCGGGCATAATTTCAGATTTTGTTTCTGAAAGATAAATGATAAGAAGAAATGCAACAGATATTTTTTAGTATAATGCGGTGAGCATAGTCTTTTAATTGTGTGCTGAATAATTTTCTGAACAGGTTTGTATGCGGGGCTGCAATAAAAGTTTGGAGCGTTACCACTGTATTTAATTTTAGCGGAATTACTTTTGTTTTTGTACGATACGTTAATGTGCAAAATATCAAAAATATTCGTCGTACATTACATCATTCCTCTCACACTTCCCTTTTATTTAATTCAATTAAAAATAATAAAATGAAAAAAATGAGCACACTTATGGTGGCACTATCCGCTTGTGCAATTACCGCATATGCACAATCATCGTTTATCACTATTACCTACAAAGAAGCCCTTCAGCCTGCCCTTATCCTGCGGCTGCCCAACAAGACTGAGGTAGCTGAAGCTACTATTCTGCAGAAACTGAAAGAGACGGGTTACAATCCGGAAACAAAGGGTATGCTTTTCTGGAAATCCAATAAGCTTGACGGCTTTTATGTATTCAATGGTGTAACGTTCCCGGAAATGAACAACCAGAAACTGGATATGTATTTTAAAGTTGACAAGGCAAGTGAAAATAAGAATCAGTCAACTGTTTACCTGATGGTAAGTAAAGGATATGATAATTTTGTTTCCCCTCAGAATGATACTGTCACTTTTTATGCAGCACAAAAATTCCTGAATGGATTTGTTGCCGGAACTGACGCTTACAAGCTTGATCTTGACATTGAGGCCCAGCAAAAAAATGTGGCAAACGCAGAAAAGAAGCTGAGCGATCTTCAGCAGAATGAGAAAGATATGCACAATAAAATTGAAAAGTTGCAAACTGACCTAAGCAATAATCAAAACGATCAGAAGAACCAGCAAATGGAGATTGACAATCAGAAAAATGTACTGCAATTATTGAAGGATAAAGTTGTTAAACGTTGATAAATTTACGATACTTATCTGCAGGATAACCTATGTGTCTATTATATGAACAATCCTGTTGAAGGCTGTCCTGTAAGGGGCAGCTTTTCTTTTTACATACATGTGGAGAAAACAGAGCATAAATTTCCCAGTCTAAAAAATATAAAAGAAGTAAAGACGCAGCCTGATATATGCCGGGCTGTTGTATCTTTAATTAACTGCATCCGACGGGTTTCATTCTTCTCTTAATACTTACGCTTATGGCAAACGAAAGCAAAACATACTTCACCAAAAAGGCCGAAGAACATAAGTTGGTCAACTGTTATAAAGAAATTTTGGAAGGGAAATTAAATTCTTCCAGTGACAGCCAGAAGAAATTTTTGTTGCAATTATTAAATACAAAAATTACACAGCTCGAACCAAAAACTGACAGTATAAAAGTTATGCATTATGTTTTGAGAGTATCGGTGATGATACTATCCGGGATATCAACTGTAATTCTTGGTTTGAAACTTACAGGTGAAAGCTGGCTGTCACAGAACAGCTCGAATATTGCATTGGTCATTACAGCCATAGTGACTTTTCTGAGTGGTTTGGCGGTCTTTTGGGATACGGAAAATTACTGGAAGCGTAATAAAATCATGCTTAATAAATTAAAAGAACTGCGGTATGAATACGTATTTTTTTTGGAAGGCGGAGAATCAGCAACAGGTGGTGAAATAAAAAAATACCTTGACAAATTTCTGACAACACTTGGAGATGAATACTGGGAAAAGTTTTTAAAA
>JAHEZC010000639.1 GCA_023251275.1 Parafilimonas sp.
AGCAACACCTCGATACGATTCAGCATATCAACGAGAAATACAGGCTGTACAGAACCATTATCCATTAATGGTTCCACTTTTGATTTTTCGCTTTTAAGAAGGTCTATTTCCTGCTGCTTAATATGCCATAATTTTCCGAGCTTAATGGAAGCAGCGACACATCCTTCCATATTTATCTGGCTGAAAAGGCTGAAAAACATCCACAGATAATCCTGCGCCATAGCCGGTTTGGGCATTCCCGACCATTCCCGCAGATGGGGAACTATATAGAAACTGTACATTTCAAAGAAAAAAATAAAAAGCACACTGAATACAAGCCAAAGAAGCACCATGCTTATATACCTTCCTTTGAACAAAAACCGGGGCAGCAAAAAATATATGATGGAATAACAAAAAATCATATCAATTGGAGTAGATAATGTTACCTCAAGCAGGGAATAGAAAAAGCTTTTTGAAAAGGAAAATTTAGGAAGCCTTCCCAATGTTTCAACTGATGCATAATATAATATCCAGGTGATCCAGAAAAAAGAATGCATTGCTATACGGTAGTTTCGTTTGTTTGAAAAAATAAAGAGATACAAAGTCATTCGTGAAAATTAAAATCTACATAACAAATTGGTAAAGGTTGTAAAGTAAAACTTTCTTTTTATACTTATAGGTAAAACCGTTATTTGAAGTGGTTTGTTTTAATCTCTATTTAATAAAAAATAGCAGGTGGTTGAAACCACCCGCGTCACATGAGAAAAATGAGAAATCATTTCAATAGCTATGATGAGTTATTGGTTATATGTGCAGACAGATGGTAAAAATATAGCCTGCGCTCTGCTCCATTTTTTTAAAATTATCTCAACACAGAGTTTTTCATTCTGAAACTTGATTTTATCCCGCCGAACTTTTTCAGCAACCAAAAAGCGGACTTTTTCGTTTTCATTGTCCTGAATGCATCGCACTTAACTGCTTAAAACAACATCTTAACAATAATTAACTTTTTTATCACAACGCAAATACGAAATTTTCAGTAAGAATTGGTTCGCATAGTCTCTCCAAAATGAACGCTGCATCCACCATACCACCCACTTTAACTGCACCGAAAAATGAGCGTAAATTCTTTGATGACAGACCTGTGAAACTGATCGCTGTCCCCATTCTCGGAATCATTATTCCAAATATTACCGGAATAATAACTCATTCAAAATACCGATTCCACGAAATAGCATTGTGTTACCTTTTTTTTATACTTATTGCTTACGTGGTTTGGGAAGGAAATGTAATGCTGAGAAAAATGATCAAAAAGAAATTCCGTTGGGACCACCGTAATTATTACAAGACCATTATTGCGCTGTTTTTTTCAAATGTCATTTATTCCGGCATTTCCTCGGCCCTGATGCTTTCGCTCTGGACTTTTTTTTCAAAAGAAAAATTCACCAGTTTAAATCCTGTTATCAATACTACTGTTATTATTATTTTTTCTGCCTCATTCATCACCAATCTATATGAAAATTTTTTCCTTAACAGGGAGCAGGCCTACGCCCTTTCAAGAGTAGAACAGCTAAGCCTTGCAAAAGCACAGGCAGAGCTGCATGCATTAAGAAATCAGATTGATCCGCATTTTATTTTTAACTCGCTAAATACACTTTCCTATCTTATTGCATCGAGTCAGAAAAATGCAAAACTTTACAACGATACGCTGGCAAGAGTTTATCATTATATTCTGCGCAACAAAGACCGTGATCTTGTCCTGCTGAGAGAAGAGCTGGAATTTATCAGCAATTATTTTTACCTGCTCAAAATAAGATTTGATAATTCCATCAATATGGAAATTGAAATAAATAATCTTGATGCAGAAGAACATTTGATACTTCCTATTTCACTCCAGGGCCTTGTAGAAAATGCTATCAAGCACAATGAATTCACAGAAAACAAAAAGTTGAATATACATGTGTCTGTATCATCAAACTATGTATTAGTGAGAAATGCAGTGAATCCAAAAACTTATCCTGTACCTACTTCCGGTACAGGCTTACAGAACCTT
>JAHEZC010000640.1 GCA_023251275.1 Parafilimonas sp.
GCGAAGTATTGTTGGTAACCATGCGAACTCCCGGTGATGATTTTAATATGGTGGCAGGATTTTTATTTTGTGAAGGCATCATTCAAAAATTCAAGGATATTCTTTCAATGAAATATATCGGCAATGCTGAAAAGGCACAGCAGGAAAATGTGATGCTGGTTGAATTGGCTTCGCATGTGTCGTTCAATTTTGAAGAGAAAAAAAGACATTTCCTTTCCACTTCGGCTTGTGGTTTTTGCGGAAGGCTAAACGATATTTTGTCGGAAGGTATTGTCTTTATTCCGGGCAGCAATGATATTAAAGTACACGCTTCCATGCTGTATGCTTTGCCCTCTTTGTTAAAATCATCGCAGGGACTTTTCAGTGAGACCGGCGGTGCTCATGCGGTTGCCTTGATAAATGCAAAGGGAGAATTATTACACGTGAGTGAAGATGCAGGCCGTCATAATGCAATGGATAAATTAGTGGGGACAATGCTCAAACGAGATGCGTTACCGTTGAAAAATCAGATGATTGTTTTTAGTGGCAGGCTGAGTTATGAACTTATTCAAAAATCATTAATGGCCGGCATCTCATTTATTTGTTCCATCGGCGCTCCTACGAGTCTTGCACTCGAACTCGCCGAGGACTATGGCATCACAGTGATAGGATTTCTTAAGAAAGAAAGCCTGAATATTTATTGCGGCGCCGAAAGAATTATTCATGAATGAGTTGTAAAAATATTATACAGATGAAACTACGTTTTGAAAAAAATGCTGTTCGCTTTCGTCTTCGCAGATCAGACCTTGCACAATTGAATGAGCATGGCTTTGTAAATGAAGCGGTTGAATTTCCCGACTCGATTTTCACTTATCAATTAGCTATCTCAGATAGTGATAGATTAACAGCACAGCTTATTCATCACTCCGTTGTTGTAACTATTCCGACAAGCATTGCACAAAACTGGATAAATTCAGATGAGGTAGGTATTTATCAAACCATTCAGCACGGCAATAATAAAACACTTGATATTATTATTGAAAAAGATTTTCCCTGCAAGAACATACATGATGAAGATAAGAATGATGTGTTTACAGAATTAACAGAGAAAAAAGAAAAAGGAGCGTGTTGACTATTATTACACCACAGGCACAGTATGTTTGTAATTTAGTGCTTCCGTTATTTTGAACATCATCATTGAACATGTCTGCAGAAATTCACGATCATTCCAACGATGGGGCATTTATTCCCGAACGTTTTGCTCATCTCCGCCAGACACCTGTGAAGCAAAAAGCAGTTGGCATTCCAGCCATTCTTTCTTCTGTAAAGCACATGCTCACGTATATGTCACCGGGGGATGCATGGAAAGCTGCATTTGCAGTGAACCAATGGAGTGGCTTTATTTGCCCGTCTTGTGCATGGCCTGACCCCGATGATGAGCGGTCATTGCTTGGCGAATATTGCGAAAATGGTATAAAGGCAATTGCTGAAGAAGCGCAAAAGAAAAAAATAACTGCTTCATTTTTCCGGAAACATAGTGTGGAAGAAATGGGTTCGTGGACAGATTTTGATTTGGGCAAAAAAGGAAGACTGACTGAACCAATGCTGCTTCGTGAAAATGCTGAACATTATGAACCTATAAGCTGGGATGATGCTTTTAAACTTGTTGCCGATGAAATCAATAATTTATCCACACCTGATGAAGCGGTTTTTTACACTTCGGGCAGAACAAGCAATGAAGCCGCATTTCTCTACCAGTTGTTTGTGAGAATGGTTGGCACCAATAATCTCCCGGATTGTTCCAACATGTGTCATGAGAGCAGTGGTGCAGGCTTGTCCGCAACAATTGGTATCGGGAAAGGAACGGTTTCTCTGGATGATATTCACCGTGCAGAGCTGATTATTATCATGGGTCAAAATCCGGGAACTAATCATCCGCGCATGCTGACAGCATTGGAAAAATGCAAACTGAATGGCGGAAAGATCATTGCTGTAAATCCCTTACCGGAAGCAGGTTTGATGCATTATGTGAATCCCCAGCACCCTTTGAA
>JAHEZC010000641.1 GCA_023251275.1 Parafilimonas sp.
GGCATTTATTGTGCTCATTGCAGTGATTATAATACCTGTAGTTTATGCTATTGTGGTTTATCCGCAGTTTGGAATCATTGTAATGCTTTTGGGCGCTTATTTACTTATGTGGATCTGGCGGTTAAGCAATATTGATTTCCCATTCGGAACATTGATGGATGGGTTGGAAGGGCTCCTTATTCTTGGATTTTATATAAAGCAGAAAAAAGAAAGAAACTGGAAGATATTCCATAATTCCGTCAGCTTCATGATATTGGTATGGATTGGCTACAACCTCCTTGAATTTTTCAACCCTTGGGCACAGTCAACCCTCGCATGGGTTTATACAGTAAGATCCGTTGCACTGCAGATGTTGTTATATTTTATTTTTTTATTCCAGATAAGAACTGTCCAATTTATCAGGTTCATTTTTAAATTGTGGATTGGGCTTTCCTTCTTTGCAGCGGTCTATGCATTCAAGCAGGAACACTTTGGTTTTTTTCCATTTGAGCAAAGATGGCTGACCGAAGATCCTTTGCGTGAAGCACTTTTTTTCATCGGGGGATCGTGGCGTAAATTTTCTATTTTCTCCGACCCTGTTGCCTTTTCTTATAATATGGTTGTAAGCAGTGTGCTTTGTGTTGGTCTTATGACCGGACCTGTTGCCAGGTGGAAAAAAATTGTTCTTGGACTTTTTGCTGCATTCTTTTTGCTCAACATGCTGTACTCCGGTACCCGCGGCGCTTATGTGCTTTTTCCGGCGACGATGCTCCTTTTTTGTATTCTCAAATTCAATAAAAAGATTCTTTTTTTCAGCATCGTTGCAGCGGCGCTTGTCGGGTTCATTATTGTGATGCCAACATCGAATCCAACAATCTATCGTTTTCAAACTGCTTTTCGTCCTTCCGACGATCCGTCTTTTAACGTGAGGGCGAATAACCAAAAACGCATTCAGCCCTATATACAATCACACCCGATGGGCGGAGGCCTTGGCGCAACCGGCGTATGGGGGCAACGCTTTGCACCAAAATCTTATCTTGCTAATTTTCCGCCAGACAGCGGATATGTAAGAGTCGCTGTAGAACTTGGCTGGGTTGGGCTGCTTCTTTTTTGTACGCTGATGTTCGCGATATTGCGAACAGGCATAAACAATTTTTATCGAATACGTGACCCGGAACTTAAGAGCTATTGCCTTGCAGTTACATTGATCGTATTCACATTGAATATCGGAAATTATCCGCAGGAGGCGTTGGTGCAGTTCCCTTCCAATATATATTTTTATCTTACTGTGGCATTGATAAATGTTACTTATCTATTGGATAAATCTTCACAGGAAGATGCAAAAAAAATTTGATGATAATATTGCAGAGAATATTTTGCAAAAAAGTTTTTGATTTTTTTTGCGTATCAGCATATTCATCAACAAAAATGATTCTTAAAAATCAACATATTATTATTCCCGGGTTATCACGATTTGATGATGAGCTTGCATTTACCGGCTACAACCTTGCAATGGCTTTGGCTAAAGAAAATTTTGTGTATTATATTGATAATCCTTTCACGATAAAAGACTATTTCCGCTACAGGAAAACAAAGAAATATGCCATAAGAAAGCAGTACATGAAATGGCGAAGCGATGGATTAATGAATACACAGATTTTAAACCTTAAAGTGATCATTGTTCCTGTACTTGCATCTCTTCATTTTCTTCCCGAAGGAATCATTTACAGGATCGCTTTAAAAATCAATGAGACTATTATCAAAAAGCGTTTGAAAAAACTGCTCGCAAAAAAAAATATCAGCGACTTCATTTTTATTAATGCATTCAATTACTATTATCCGAATGTCGGTAAAAGCCTGGGACCGTCTTTATCTGTTTATTATTGCCTTGATCCGTTGCCTTCTGAGTATGAAAAAAAACACGGCATAAAATCTGAATTGATATTGGTGAAGAAAAGCGATCTTGTTATCTGCTCGAGTATGGAACTTTACCGTGAAAAAATAAAAATAAATCCTGATACTTTTTTTATACCCAATGCAGCCGATGT
>JAHEZC010000114.1:0-3442 GCA_023251275.1 Parafilimonas sp.
GAGTGATGCAGGCACCTGGTGAACCTGATGAAGATACATCGGGCGGTTTCGGATATGGCGGTTGGGTTGCACCTTATTCTGACGAAGTTTATAGTAAGGTCATGCAAAAACAGATGCAGCCTGCAGATCTTCTTTTGGGCAGAAAAACATTTGAGATATGGGCCGGCTACTGGCCTGAACATGCAGACTATTGGCCAGGTATCAATGATGTCACAAAATACGTCATGTCCAGGACCATGAAAAAGTCAGATTGGAAAAACTCAGTTTTCCTCAAAAACCTGGCAGATATCGAAAAGATCAAAAATTCAGTGGGTTCTGACATTAAAGTATGGGGCAGCGGCAAGCTCATCCAGACACTACTTAAAAATGATTTAGCGGACGAACTTTGGCTCAAAATTCACCCGTTGACTCTTGGTAAAGGAAAAAAGTTGTTTGACAATGGCCCGATTCCGGCAGCATTTACATTAATAGAGAGTTCTGTTACATCAAGCGGAGTTCTTATTGCCAATTACAAGCGAGCTGGAAAAGTCAAGACAGGTACTATTGGAGCTTAAGGAGAAATTAAATGAGAAAACATAATTGTTTCATCAGGGACGATGATGGAGGCCGAGCCATCCTGCACGTGCGATACACCACCTGCCTTTTAAAGATGCTACTTTTGCGTTATGCCCAATGCTTTGGCGGCAGTGCAAACTTCAACCAACCGACATGAAAATTGACAATTGATTTAAACAAAATAGAATGAGAAAATTAATTGCAGCGATCAATATGACACTTGACGGGTTTTGCGATCACACGTCAATGATTGCAGATGAGGAAATACATCGGCATTACGCTGACCTGTTAAGTAACGCAGGCGTTGTGCTATATGGGAGGATAACATATCAGCTTATGGAATACTGGCGAACTCTGTCAGAAAACCCTTCTGGCGAAAAATCAATGGACGACTTTGCTATTGTAATGGACAATACCCCGAAAATTGTTTTTTCTCACACGCTTAAAAATGTAAATTGGAAAAGTGCAAAGTTGGCGAACCGAAACCTTGAAGAAGCGGTTTTAGAACTCAAACAGCAATCGGGCAAAGACATTTTTGTCGGCAGCCCGAGTTTGATTGTAGCTTTGACGAAACTTAACTTGATAGACGAATATCAACTTTGTATTCACCCTGTTATAGCAGGAAACGGTTTGCCATTATTTAAACACATAAACGAAAAGACTATTCTTAAACTCATAAAGACAAAAACATTTAGTGGTGGTGCAATAACACTTTACTATGAGCCGGCAAAAAATGACTGCTAATATGAAACGACACAACTTGGGCGAAGAGCCGCACATGTGCATAACATGGCTTATTGACACCGTGCGTGGCTGTACAATGTAAGCTTCAACATTTATAATTCTATTAAGCTACATATCGAGCGCGACCTAACGCTATTGAGCTTTTATTTTTATCTTCAACTTTAGTATTTTAATTTGGCTTCAGTTATCGGCTGGATTATTACCTAACCAGGCTGGAACAGGTACGTGCCAACACAATGGTACAGCTCGCTAGTCGGGACGACCAATGGCTCGAAGAACAAACTGCTTTTGGTAAAAACGAGCGGGTAAACAATCACTTCAAATGGTTCTATGTATTTAGTGATGAACTAAACCACAGAGGACAAATACGTTGGTTACGGAGACAGGCCGTGAATAGCAGTAGCGGCGCCGGATATGCCCTGACTGACGCACAATTATTTTTCTAAATGCACTAAATAAACCTGGATGATTTTGACACTTTGCTAATCAGCCTTAGTAATCAGCGTGACATTATATATTTTATAGGGCTATCCGCCTTTTGGAATTATCTTTTTTCACCATAAGATATTATACTGATTAATGCTGGCCCAGGCAGGGATATTCATAGAATTTATCCTGCTTATCCGTCTAATCTGTGTCCTTTTTTACCAAATACCGGATAGTCATCAAATTTTAAATATAACAAACAATGAAGTTTTATTTATAAATTTAGCAACGGCTGCAAACGGGAATCTATAGATGAGAGGCAATGGGCAATAGACTGGCTGACGAAAGAGAAACAGGCTGCAAACCAATATCTGCATTAGTTGCAGCACTACTTTATAAATTTACAGCCCATCGCCAGGCCTTTTCAGTTGTGTGTCATGCTTTGGCGATCCTGATAGCTATCGGGACTAACTTAAAACCAACTGCAAAACATCAACATTTAATTGTATGACAGGCATAAAAAGTTTTGTACAATTTCATAAAGCGACTATATTTTATAGCCTTTGTTTAGCCTTGTTGCTGTTTCTTCTCAAATGGTTAGAACTTCGCTTTATTATATTTGATTACTCACTTGAAATTTACATCGGAGCCATTGCTTTTATTTTTACTGCTTTAGGAATATGGCTTGCATTAAAACTTTCCAAACCCAAAATTGAAACCGTAGTAGTAGAAAAAGAAGTGTATATAAGCAGAAATGAAAACCTGCCCGACCGGCGGGCTGGTTTTGTGCTGAACAAATCACTTGTTACCAAACTTGAATTGAGCACCAGGGAATTGGAAATATTGGGTTTAATGGCAGAAGGAAACAGTAACCAGGAAATTGCTGACCGGATTTTCGTTTCACTAAGCACCGTTAAAACACACAACCAAAATCTTTTCGTAAAATTAGATGTAAAAAGAAGAACACAGGCAATTGAAAAAGCCAAAAGATTACATCTCATACCTTAAAAATTATCCTGCTTTGGTATGAATGTATGCAGCAAAAACCTGTCCCTTCTAAAGCAGGAACAAAAAAATAGCCGAAAGTATGAGCGGAAAAAGTTTGGGAATACCCAAATTTGCACCAATAAAGAAATAAAAAATGAAAAAGAATATTATCATTTATGGCATAATTGCAGGCATCATAGTTTCTATTTTAATGCTGTTTTCTATAAGCATTAAAATGGATTATGACATAAGTTTGTTCGTTGGGTATGCTTCAATGCTGCTTGCTTTTTCCCTTGTCTTTGTTGGCATTCGCAATTACAGGAACAACTACAATAATGGGGTTGTGAGTTTTGGCAAAGCATTTAAAATAGGAATTACGATTGTTTTGATCGCTTCTACTATTTATGTTATTGCATGGCTTATTGACTACGTTTATTTCGTACCCGATTATTTGGAAAAATATTCAGCCCACATGATTGATAAGTTGAAAGAAGGCGGAGCAAGCCAAATAGAAATAGATAAACAAACAAAAGAAATGGCAGACTTTGCTGTGATGTATAAAAATCCATTCTTCAATGCGATGATGACTTACGTCGAAATTTTACCTGTTGGGTTGATTGTAACGCTTATCAGTTCATTAATTTTAAAAAGAAAAACTGCAGGAAAATAAACATTTAAAATCAAACAACAGTACTGAAAATGAAAAAAGTAACAGGAATTGGCGGTATCT
>JAHEZC010000114.1:3452-7587 GCA_023251275.1 Parafilimonas sp.
AAATCTCATCTTGGTTTAAACACGAACGAGTATGGGGCAACTTTTGAGTGGAGAGAAGAATCAGACTCAACTAAAAAAGGTTCTACAACATGGAGTACGTTTGCCGAGACAACAAAATATTTTGAACCTTCTACAAAAGACTTTATGATTAACTACAGAGTCGCTGATTTGGAAGCACTTGTTGAAGAACTAAAAAAAGAAGGTGTAACAATTGTTGACAAAATAGAAAGCTATGATTACGGAAAGTTTGTTCACATTAGTGACATGGAAGGAAACAAAATTGAGCTGTGGGAACCAAGGGATAATGAGTAAGATAAAACCGTGGGTGGCCGCATGATATGATGTTTGTGCAAACAACTACAGAAAAGAACGCCACACCGCTAACAAAAGGTTTCCTTCTCCAATGCTTCTTCCGGGATTTTGTGTCTATCAAAAAAACATTGCGGCATTCTTATTCTTTATTCATTTCCGGCAAGGCTGACGGGTCTTTCTCAACATTTTAGCAACTTCAAAAATCAATTCCGAATAAAGCGGAACAAGCAGTGCAGCTTGACATTTCATGCTTGACCAGCGTCAATTCCCAGCCCTTGCCTGCTGCACGCAATTTTACGAGACTCTTCATACCAGGGGAATTAACAAAAGAAAGGTTGATTTTGGGTTTAGCAGAGAACATTAATATGTATTTATTCTCTTGTTAAATAAACAATTGTTTTTACCTTCCACAATAAAGGGCAGAATTTCTACATTGCAATTCAATCAAGCATAAAGCATGAAAGGCAGGTTTTGTTATAGGCTGCGATTCATCCTTAAAGATGATATTAAATGACTTTCAGAGAAGCACATATAAACGATATACCCGATATACAGCGTGTGAGACATTCTGTAAAAGAAAATGTATTATCTGATCCCGGCTTGGTAACCGACAAGGATTGTGAAAGATATCTTACAGTCCGGGGAAAAGGATGGGTGTGTGAAATAGATAATGCTATAGTTGGTTTTGCCATAGCTGACCTTGAAGATCATAATATCTGGGCTTTATTTGTAAGCCCTGAACACGAAAGAAAAGGCATTGGAAAAAAGCTGCATGATATCATGCTTGACTGGTATTTCAGCCATACCGCAGAAAAGGTTTGGTTAAGTACAAGCGCCAATACAAGAGCAGAAATATTTTACAGAAAGGCCGGCTGGAAAGAAACGGCCAAACAGTCCAATGATGAAATAAGATTTGAAATGACTTTCGATAGGTGGAAAAACGATGATGTAAAAACCAAGAGTAAATTCAGCTTAAAATTCTTCAATTCATCCCTTCGGAGATGATGTTTTTGAAAGAAAATCGGCAGGTATTCAGGCAACTGAAAAATAATAGCTCAAAAAATTTAAGCAACTTCCTCTTTAGACGTCTTGCTGTAATCTTCAATCAGTTTTTTCTGAATTTCGAAAGGTACAGGCGCGTACTCAGAAAAATAGCTTTTAAATTTTGCCCTGCCTTGCGTAATGGAGCGGAGAGAGGGAGAATATCCATCCATTTCGGCCAGCGGAACTTTTGCAATCACTTTCTGAAAATTTACATCGCTATCTATACCTTCCACAATGGCGCGCCTCGTTTGCAAATCACCCATTACAGCACCTGTGAGATCATCGGGACATAAAACTTCCACTTTATAAATCGGCTCAAGTATTTGAGGATCAGCATCCCTGAAAGCCTGCCTGAATGCCTGCAAACCGGCTATTTTGAATGAAATATCATTGCTGTCAACCGGGTGCATTTTCCCATCATACACACATACACGCACATCACGCACATAAGAACCGGTAAGCGGGCCCACCTGCATTTTCTCCATTACTCCTTTTAAAATGGATGGCAGAAAACGTGTATCAATTGCTCCCCCGACAATACAATTGTAGAATACGAGTTTCCCTCCCCAATCAAGGTCATGCAAATCCCGTCCGCGAACTGTTAAGCCGGCTGGTTCGGGCATCCCCTCATACCAAGGCTCTATACGCATAAAAACTTCACCAAACTGACCGGCACCACCGCTCTGTTTTTTATGACGGTAATTGGCATCAGCCATTTTACGGATTGTTTCGCGGTATGGGATTCTTGGCTTGGTAAATTTTACTTCAAGTTTATAGATGTGTTCAATTTTCCACTTTGCCACAGCAAGATGCATATCACCCTGGCAGTGTATCAATATTTGTCGTAATTCCTGTGATACTTCCACAATCAGGGTGGGATCTTCTTCCCTGAGTTGATGGAGAGCCTGTGAGAGTTTTTCTTCTTCACCTTTCTTTACCGTTTCAATGGCTACAGTCATATTGGGCGGAGGAAACGCAACAGGAAGAAGTTCGTAATTTTTCCCTTTTATATGAAGTGTATTATTAACGTGTGAATTTTTAAGTTTAAGTGTGGCGCCAATATCACCGGCAACCAGTTCATTGGTGTTCATACGTCTGTTGCCCTCTGCGAGGAACAACTGGTTTATTTTTTCACTTGCTCCAGTCGTTTCATTTTCCAGTTCCATGCCGCTTTTTACCGTACCGGAGTAAACTTTAAAATACGATAATTCACCTACATGTGATTCCGAAACCGTTTTGTAAATAAATATGCAGGCGGGACCGGAGGCGTTGCATTCAAGTTTTCCACCGTTTGTTGCAGGCTGAGGAGGCATTTCGTTTGCACTGGGGCAAACATTATCAATAAAACCCATTAGCCTGCCGCTGCCCATATTGCGCTGTGCCGATAAGCAAAACAGCGGAAATAAATCACGGTTGGTCATTGCTTTTTTTAATCCGGCTTTCATCTCATCTTCGTCAAGCTCACCCTTATCAAAATATTTTTCCATAAGCTCTTCATCATTGCTTGCAACGGTCTCTACCAGTTCTTTGTGCAGTTCATCTGCTTTGCTTCTTTCTTCTTCAGGGATCGGAAGTTTTTCGGGTTTTCCTCCTTCGTCCCTGAATTTATACATTGTCATGCGAAGCACATCTATTATTTCATGAAATCCTGTGCCTTGTTGTCGCGGATATTGTACTACAAGAACTTTGTTTCCGAAATGGTTTTTTGCGTCCTGTACCGTTTTGTCAAAATCCGCCTCGCCGTCATCGAGTTTATTAACGGCAAAAATCATCGGTGTTTTAAATTGTTCAGTATACCGCCATATAATATCGGTACTTACTTCTACACCCATTGCACCGTTGAGCAGCATTACACCGGTATCTGCAACACGAAGCGAAGCGATCATTTCACCAATAAAATCGTCATACCCGGGTGTATCAATGATATTTATTTTATAGCCACGCCATTTTACATGCAATAACTTGCTGAAAATAGAATTACCACGTTCCTGTTCAAGCTCGTGGTAATCTGCTACTGTATTTTTTTCGGCGATTGTTCCGCGGCGTGTAGTAACGCCTGCTTCATATAGCATGCATTCCGCTAATGTCGTCTTGCCGGAACCTGCGTGGCCCAGCAAGACAATGCTTTTTACATGTGAGGTATCAAATTCAGCCATGACAAACAATTTTAGAATGTAAGGATATTATTGTCGGTATAAATGTGCCCGAAACCCCGATAATATTGAGGAAATTTTATTAAATGAGTGCAGGGCACACATATACAAGGAATTATTATTTTAATGTGACCGTTACTGTAAGCTGCTTACATATTTATTTAAACCATTCCTCAAATCTTCCAGTGTATGCTCTAAGTATTGATACTCGTCATACAAATGTTCGTGGTCTGCATAAGTATCCTCGGAAAGCTGACCGCTTTTTGCCGAGACTTCAAATTGAACCTTTTTTTCGTGATTTTTTACCGATTGTTTTAAATCGTGGATGTTGATGAGCTGAATGTGAAGTTGATTTTGAAAACGTTCGAGGTCTGTAAGATGTTCTTTTGAGAGTGCGTTGCCGGCTACCTGCTGCAACTGGTTTTTCATTTGGTTAAATTCATCGCGATAGGAACGCAGAGCTTCTCTCCAGCCACTGCATTCCCTGGAAAGCTGCGGAACGTCTGTCTGAACCATGGGATAAAAATTTAAAATGTGAAAAAATTCCCGGCGGTTCGTCGGGTATTAAAATGATGATTAAATGTAAAACTCTTTTTTGAAAAAATGGAGATTTTATTTTTCACATA
>JAHEZC010000115.1:0-3570 GCA_023251275.1 Parafilimonas sp.
AAAGAAGAGCGTTTCATACCCATCACTTCCTCGGGAAAAACAGATTTTAAGCTCTCATTGCTGATCGGCTGAAGGCTTTTCAGTTCTTCCATTCTTTTCTGCGCATCATCTGCAGTTTTAGCAATACCCGATAAAGGGGCTGAACTTTCGGAAGAACTTGATTCCGAATCATCTTTTTTTGATTCTTTGGCAGCGGGGTTGCCGCAGGAAACAAAAAATAAAAATGCAAGCAGCGGGATTAAAGAAGTCTTTTTCATAATTGAAATTTTAAATGAAGAAATATTGTTAGTCGAAATAAAATGCATCATCGTTTTGAAAACTATATCTGTTTGTGCCTTGTTGATAACATACTAAAATCTGATTTTAGTGAACCTCAGAAACAATGGCGATCTTTAATTCCCCGAAGGTGATCTATTCATCGTTTCCAAATTCAATTTTTTGATTGCGCTTTATAAAAAACCACGAGCCGCCACCAACCGGTTGAAACATACTTTACTGTTTTAAAGGATTTTCCCTTTAATTTAAAAAAGATCAAATAAAGAAAAAATCTTTGCCTGAAATTTCTTACCTGTTTACATCTTTAACTATGTTAGTCAGCAATCCCGCAATTATCATAGAAATACCGCCGACCACCAATGCATATATACTTTGATCATGAAAAAAAACCCGGACAAAAAATCCTAAAACAGCCGCAGCAACAATCTGGGGGATAACTATAAAAAAATTAAATACGCCCATGTAAAAACCCATTTTATTAGCGGGTAATGCTCCGGCAAGAATTGCATAAGGCATTGTAAGGGTAGAAGACCATGCCAACCCAATCGCAACCATGGGAAGCAGTAAGAGCGATGGTGTTTTTATAAATAACACAGAAATCAAACCAACGCCTCCAATAACAAGGCAAATCAAATGTGTGCTTTTTCTTCCAATGTAGCGCGCAATAAAGGGTAATAAAAATGCTGTGATAAAAGAGATGCCGTTATATACCATAAACATTACCCCAACCCAATCACCTGCATCCTGGAATTGTTTTGAAGTGGTATCTGTAGTACTATATGCATTTTGAGCAACGGCTGGAGTGGTATAAATCCACATGGAGAAAAAAGCAAGCCAGGTAAAAAATTGAACAACCGCTAATTGCATCATTGTTTTTGGCATTGAAAATATACCAACACTAATTTCAACTATGCCATGAAAAATGCCGCTTTTTTTCAGCTTTTCTTCCTTCCATACTTCCATATTTTCAGGCGGAATTTCTTTCGTGCTGAATACCGTCCACATGACTGCAGTAAGGAAAATAATACCACCGATATAAAATGAATATTTTACCGAGTCAGGTATAATGCCCTGAGCGGCTGTATTGCTGATATGTAAAACATTGGAAAAAAAATAAGGCAGTAATGAGGCTATTACAGCCCCGATTCCTATGAAAAATGTTTGCATAGCAAAGCCGGTAGTCTGTTGGGAGGATTCTAATTTATCTCCCACAAATGCACGGAAAGGTTCCATCGAAATATTAATGGAAGCATCTAAAATCCAGAGAAGCATTGCAGCCATCCATAATGCAGATGCATTGGGCATCAGAAATAAGGCAATAGATGAGAAAATGGCGCCTGCGAAAAAGAATGGCCTTCTTCTGCCCCACCAGGGATGCCATGTCCTATCGCTTAAATAACCAATAACAGGTTGTACTAATAATCCGGTGATTGGGGCAGCAATCCAAAGAATAGGAATTTCATCAATTTTTGCCCCTAATGTCTGAAATATCCGGCTCACATTGGCATTTTGCAAGGCAAACCCAAATTGAATACCAAGAAAACCAAAACTCATATTGAATAGCTGCATGAAGTTCAGTTTTGGTTTATTTACTGTGCCTGAGTGAGTAGCTGTTGTGGCTGAAATTGCCATGATAATCGTACTCCAACTCTGCTTAAAAGCAGAGAGTTTATAGATATAAAAAAATATTATTTCATCAAAAACCAATAAGTGTTTAAACAGTATTATTTCTTGCTTGCCTAAATCACAAACCCGTCCGGTAATACTGCTCCCTTTTTCACCACCACAATTCCATCTTTCACAGCATATAATTGGTGATCCGTATTTTCAAGATGCGAACCGCCATTGATCCGCACATCGTTTCCAATACGGCAGTTTTTATCTATAATCGCATTTTTAATGTAGCATCTGTCTCCTATACCGATTTTCGGAATCCCTTTTTTGGCATTAGTTTCCATTTCTTCGAGAGTCTCATAATAGTCATTACCCATGAGATAACAGCTCACAATCGTAGTGCCATGGCCGATGCGAGAACGAATCCCCAATACACTTGTTTCTATGCGGCTTGCCAGAATTATGGAACCTTCTGCAATCATGGTTTTCTCCAGTGTCGTTCCGCTGATCTTTGCCGGCGGAAGCATGCGGGAGCGGGTATAAACAGCCTTATTATTATCAAAAAGATTAAAAGGCGGAATATCTTCAGTAAGTGCAAGATTCGCTTCGAAAAATGAATAAATGTTTCCAATGTCTGTCCAGTATCCATCATATTGATAACTCACCACTTTGTATTTGGTAATGGAATTGGGCATGATCTCTTTGCCAAAATCAGTGGCCGAAGGATACTCATCTTTCAGTAAATGATCGAGAATGCTCCTGTTGAAAATATAAATGCCCATGGAAGCAAGGTAAATTCTGCCTTTATTGCGCATATCGTCTCCCGTATCACTCACCCATTCGCTCAGCACATCTCTTTTCGGTTTTTCAATAAAGCTTGTGATGTAGTGCTCATCATCTGTCTTCATGATGCCGAATTCAGGCGCGTCCCTGTCGCCAACAGGAATGGTGGCAATGGATATATCGGCCCCTTTTGTACGATGCGCATTGATCATTTCTGCGAAATCCATCTGGTACAGTTGGTCTCCGCTTAATATGAGTACATACTCATAATCATTATTGGCGATATGCCGCAGGCACTGACGTACCGCATCGGCTGTTCCCTGGTACCATCCGGGATTATCAGGTGTCTGCTCCGCTGCAAGTATGTCAACAAATCCTGTACTGAACGCACTGAAGTGATACGTGTTTTTGATGTGCTTATTGAGTGAAGCAGAATTAAATTGCGTCAATACAAATATCCTGTTGATGTTTGAATTGATGCAATTACTGATAGGAATATCAACCAACCGGTATTTGCCCGCAATAGGAACGGCAGGTTTTGAACGTGCCGCAGTAAGCGGATACAATCTTGTTCCGGCGCCGCCGCCGAGAATTACTGATACAACTGACTTGGATAATGAAAACATGGTTTCAGGAATTTAGCATGTAAAATATAAAATTATTTGCAAGCTGATGAATAAAGATTAATTGCTTAATTGTTGCATTGTTATTTAATTCAGAATAATTTTTTTGACATTCTGCCTATTCAATCTCTCAACCATTCAACTCAATCAACCATACTTCAGGCTATCGTACACATTAATATATTTATGCACTGCATTTTCCCAACTGTTATCCAGCGTCATCATACGCTGACGGATCCAGCTAAGATGAACCTCGTTATTATAATACAGATCT
>JAHEZC010000115.1:3580-7587 GCA_023251275.1 Parafilimonas sp.
AGATCTACGGCCCTGCTTATCGCATGATGAATATCTCCAACGCTTGCCTGATTAAAGCGTATGCCCCATCCCTGCCAGTCGCCCATATCAACAACAGTATCTCTGAGGCCACCGGTATTTCTCACCACCGGCACAGTGCCATATTGCATGGCATACATCTGGTTCAATCCGCAGGGCTCTACCCTGCTGGGCATCAAAAGAAAATCTGCGCCTGCATACATTTCATGGCTGAGCTTTTCATTGTAACCTATTACAGCATTATAATTACCCGGAAAATGATGATTAAGCTGGCTAAGCTGCCATTCTACATGAGGTTCGCCGCTACCAAGAATAAGGAAATTCATATTGCGCTCCATTCCATACATGCAGGAAAGAATTGCATCAGGCAACACATCGGCTGCCTTTTCGCCCACCAATCTTCCGATAAAAATTATTAAAGGCTTTGTTTCATCAAGATTGAATTGCCCGCACAATAATTTTTTGATTGGCTTTTTCCCTTCGTCCGCATCTTCAACTGTATAGTGATATGTAAGGTACTGATCTGTCTCCGGATTCCATACGTCTGCGTCTATACCATTCAGGATACCGATACATTTCCCTTTTTCATATTCAAACAATGCTTCAAGACCATTGGAATTATATTTCAGTTCGTCAAGGTAACTCCAGCTTACCGTTGTTACTTTCCAGGAATTTTTTACAGCAGAAGCAAGGGGATTAATAGCGCCTTCCCATTCAAGCAGGCCGCGTTTCCATGTGTCCCAGCGGGGAATATATTTACTTTTGTCCCAGCCCATCCATCCCTGGTATTGGGCATTGTGAATGGTGAACACAGTCGGAATATCTGCGAGCTTGTTATAATCGTAACAATGTTTGATCATAAATGGAATCAATCCCGTATGATGGTCGTGGCAGTGTATGACATCGGGTTTATGCTCCCAATGACTTAACCAGTTAACTACTGCAATCTGGAATGCAGTAAACCGTTCCGTATCATCATTGTAACCATATACTTTTTCACGGTCAAGCAAGCCATTTATATCAACAAGGTACAGGTCAAAGCCCAGTTTGTTATGTTTTTCCTTAATAATTGTATATTCAAACCACCATTCACCGAGATTGGTATGCCCTTTAAAGTCAACATCCCATTCGGTTTTATATAAAAATTTTGTACGGTACATCGGCATCACCACTTTTGCCTGGTGACCCATACTTTGCTGGTATTTGGGAAGGGCGCCTACCACATCGCCCAGTCCGCCTGCTTTGGCTACGGGATAACATTCTGCGCTTACGTGAATAATTTCCATGAATTGTTACAGTTAGTTAAAGAAGGTTTCCAATTTAGCAATGAATTTGATAATTAAATATAGAACATAAAAATTTTCAAAAGATAAAATGTATTTACTTTACGCAATCATTTTTTTATAACCCTCGTTAAACGATTGCAATGAACCAAATCGCTACTGCCGCGCCGGCAGCCACCAAAACCAACAGCGGCGCTCTCGCCACTTTAGTAATTGTATTTTTTTTCTGGGGATTCATAGCTGCGAGCAACAGCATATTTATCCCTTTTTGCAGAACGCATTTTGAGCTGAACCAATTTCAGAGCCAACTGATAGGGTCTGCATTTTATGGAGCCTATTTTATAGGATCACTGATCCTATATCTTCTCTCAAGCCTTGTAGGCTATGATATTCTCAACAAGATCGGTTATAAAAGAGGAATTATTTACGGCTTGGGAATTTCTGTGATTGGTGCGTTGGCCATCATTCCCTCAGCCAATGCGAATTCTTTTCCTTTAATACTTGTTTCCTTTTTTATTGTGGCCCTGGGATTTTCTTTACAGCAAACAGCAGCACAACCATTTGCCATTTCGCTTGGTGATCCTGCAACGGGATCTCATCGCCTTAATTTAGCCGGGGGTGTAAACTCCTTTGGCACAACATTAGGGCCCATTATTGTAAGTTTCTTTTTATTTGGCAGTGTTGGCGGTGAGCAAAAAGAAGTGACCGTAACTAATATCAATAATCTTTACCTGATTGTAGCAGCAGTATTTGCCGCTGTCGCATTATTCTTTTTGTTTTCAAAATTACCGGACGAAAAAGATGATGCAAAATTTGAAGCTTCCGGTAAAGCGTCAGCATCATTATCCATAATGACAGGTATTATTATTCTCATCATCATTATTGGCCAGTTAACCAACGTAGGCAAGCTGCCACTGCTTATCATCACTTTGATTGCAGTGATCGGCATTTTATTTTTTTCATACGGCAGCGCTTCAAAAAACAGCGATGGCTGGGGCGCTATGAAATACCAGCAATTGATTTTAGGCATGCTCGGTATATTTTTATATGTAGGCGTGGAAGTAACGATTGATAATAATTTTGGAGCCCTGCTGAAAACACCCGGCTATATCACAGAAAGCGGAATGCATGATAGTGAAATATCAAAATACATCTCACTCTACTGGGGCAGTTTGATGATTGGAAGGTGGACAGGGGCCATAGCCGTTTTCGATTTGTCAAAAACAGGGAAAATGATTGCCACGGTAATCGTGCCATTTATAGCTTTTAGCGTAATCCTTTTTGTAAACCACTTATATGGAAATGATATTACTGACCTGCTTCCTTATGCCGGGGTAATAGCCGTTGCCATCGCTGCCTTTTTCTTTGGCCAGCAAAAGCCGGTAAAAACATTGCTAACCCTTGCATTGCTCGCATGTTTTGCTATGCTGTTCGGAGTGTTTACAAAAGGAATTGTTTCGGTATATGCTTTCATGTCGGGAGGGCTTTGCTGCTCTATCATGTGGCCCTGTATCTTCTCACTTAGTGTGGCAGGTCTTGGTAAATATACCAGCCAGGCTTCTGCATTTTTAATTATGATGATATTAGGCGGCGCAGTTATTCCTCCTTTCCAGGGAGCAATAGGCGATACTCCTTCGATTGGTATGCACAATTCTTACCTTGTAGCTGCGGCATGTTTTGCCTGCCTTGCATTTCTTGCGTTAAGATTGAGAAGTGTATTAAAAGCACAAGGTCTGAATTTTGATGAGCAAATTGGCGGAGGCCATTAAATTTCAAATTTCGCATTGGAAATTGAAAATTATTTTTCTATGTCAACCATTCCAGCATCGCAGCAATATGCCATTGGCATTGATATTGGCGGCACCAATACAGTCTTTGGTATTGTAGATCATCGCGGTGATATTTTATACCGCGGCGCTATCTCTACAAGGAAAAATCCTACGGTAGAATTATTTATAGAAGAATTGTACGAGGCGATGAAGCCTGCCATAGAGCAAGTGGGGGGTATTGATTATATCAAAGGCATCGGTATGGGCGCACCCAATGGAAATTATTACAAGGGTACAATCGAATATGCGCCAAACCTGGTCTGGCAACAGGGCATTATTCCGCTTGCAGACATGATCACAAAAAAATTCGATATACCTGCCGCGCTTACCAATGATGCGAATGCTGCTGCTGTAGGTGAAATGATTTATGGCGCTGCGAAAGGAATGAGGGATTTTATCATGATCACATTAGGAACAGGTGTGGGAAGCGGAATTGTTATTAACGGTCAGATTGTATATGGGCATGATGGCTTTGCAGGCGAACTTGGACATACAATCGTGATACCGCATGGAAGGCCGCATTGGTCAACTGACGGGTTGGGTTCTCTGGAGGCGTACGCTTCTGCCACAGGAGTAAAGATAACAGCGCTTGAATTGTTGGAAAAACATCCAGAGCATAAAAGCCTGTTGAATAATTATGCCAAAGAAGAAATTGACAGTCGTGTAGTATATGATTGTGCGATGCAAGGTGATGCGCTTGCAAAAGAAGTATATGAATATACCGGTGAAGTGTTGGGTCTTGCATTTGCCAATGCCGTAATGTTCTCCTCACCTGAAGCGATCATTTTATTCGGAGGGATGGCAAAGGCTGGTGATTTAATTCTTGAACCCACCAGGAGGCACATGGCAGAAAATTTACTTCCCATTTTCAAGAACA
>JAHEZC010000642.1 GCA_023251275.1 Parafilimonas sp.
ACTATTTTATACTTTCTGCTTATTGCAACCATAAATGTTTCTTCGGCTTATAGTCAAACGCTGTTTACGTATGGCACAAAAACAATCGGCAAAGATGAATTTTTAAAAGCTTTCAATAAGAACCCGGACACAGTTGGCAACAACTCCGATAATCTGCGGCAGTACTTTGATCTCTATGTCAACTTTAAACTCAAGATACAGGCTGCTTATGACGAAAAAATGGATAAAACGGAAAGCTATAAAACTGATGCTGAAAATTTCAGGAACCGGTTGACGGATAATTTTATCAATGAGCAAGCCAATATGAACCTCCTGGTGCATGAAGCTTTTGTACGCAGCCAGAAAGATATAGAGCTTGCTGAAGTATTTGTTCAAGCGCCTACGGGCAGCGATACTGTACATGCATTTATGCAGATAAGCAAAGCTTATGCAGAATTAAAAGCGGGAAAAGATTTTGAAGAGGTGGTTGCAGCATATTCATCCGACGCTTTGGAAAAACAGGCAAAGGGTAAAATTGGTTTCATCACTGTATTCACCTTACCTTATGAAGTGGAAAATATTGTATATGCATTAAAGCCCGGTGAATATTCTCCTGTTTATAAAAGTGCGGCCGGCTATCATATATTTGAAAACATCAATGAGCGTTCAGCGTTGGGTAAAAGAAAGATTCAGCAGGTTCTCATACAGGTTCCATCTTCTTTTAATGCTGCAGAAAAACAGGAAGTTTACCGCAAAGCAGATTCCATTTATGCCGTGCTGAAAAATGGCGCTTCCTTTGGAGATATGGTAAGACTTTATAGTCCTGTCAGCACAAATTACAATGAGAACGGCATTACAGAAGTAAATGTAGGACAGTATAGCAGTGATTTTGAAAACCAGGTATATGCCATGCAAAAAACTGATGACATAAGCAAGCCTTTTGCAACGAGCTATGGATATCATATTATCAAGCTGCTCGGTATAATACCCGTAAGCAGAGATGAGTATGATGGAGTTGGCTACAGCTACCTCCAGGATCGGGTACAACGGGATAACAGGCTACGTGCTGCAAAAGATAAATTAATTCAGCAATGGCTTGTTCTTTCCAGGTATAAAGCAAATATGTATAATGCAAATGATCTTTGGGGATTTACTGACAGTTCGTTGAATGACAGTCAGCCATTGGCGTATAAAAGCATCACGCCTGAAACAGTGTTATTTGAATTTGCAAAGCAAAAAATAACAGCCGGCGATTGGGCAAAATTTGCAGAAAAAGCAAGAATATCCGAAGAGCAATATTCTTCATTACCTTATCCTGACCTGATGAAAATTTTTATCAATTCGTCCTGCGATAATTATTATCGGGCTCATATCGAAGATTTCCATCCCGCCATTAAAGACCAGATGCGTGAATTCAATGAAGCGAATTTATTATTTGCTGTAATGGACAAACATGTATGGGGTAAAGCATCACAGGACACGGGAGGTTTGAAAAAATATTATACCGCACATAAGGAAAAATATGTATGGGCGCCCGGTGTAAGCGCATTGGTCGTTTCTTCCCCTTCAAAAGAACTCATAGATGAACTTGCTGCGAGATTAAAAGACAGTCTCAGCAACTGGCGCAATATAGTGAGCAGCTATGATGAACAGGTAATGACCGACAGCAGCCGTTTCGAAAATGGGCAGTTGCCCATAAACGGCGAAGTGCCTATGCAGAAAGGATTTCAGCCTTATCCTGAAAAAAATGAAGCAGGCGATGCCTACACTTTCATAAAGGTTTTTGAAGTATTCCCTCAGCAGGAGCCGCGAAGCTTTGATGATGCAAGAGGGATGGTAATGAACGATTATCAACAGATGCTGGAAGATGAATGGATGGCGGTGCTGAAGAAAAAATATCCGGTAAAAATTAATGAAGATGTGCTGAAAAGTTTGCGATAAATCAACATCGTTATAGCAGGTGTAAGTGATGAAAGTTCCTGAGCAGAAACTGCAATGACAAATAACAATTTAAAATTCACAGAATCTCATATCATCTGCTTTGC
>JAHEZC010000643.1 GCA_023251275.1 Parafilimonas sp.
TCTATGCATGCCTGCTTTACTGCTTTCCATCCTTTTTTTTGTTAATATTCCTGTATATACTTACAGTTCCATTTTTACTTTTATCTTAGTTGTACAGAAAAAAAATTATATGAAAAAAATATTGCCCGGGGTTTTTCTTTTTGCGGTTTCATTCACTTATGCACAAAACCCTATATTTTACCTGCTCGTTGGTACTTATACCAAGAATCAAAGCAATGGAATTTTTGTGTATAAGTTTAATCCAAATAAAGGGGAAGCCACACCGGTAAGTAAAACAACAGGTATTGAGAATCCATCTTATCTCGCTATATCAAAAGATGAAAAATATGTGTATGCTGTCAATGAAAATGGCGATGATAAAGGCTCGGTGAGCGCTTTTGCCTTCGATAAGAAAAAAGGTGAACTGACTTTTCTCAACAAACAGCCATCCGGCGGCGACGCTCCCTGTTATGTGTCAGTGGATGCTTCAGGAAAGAATGTAGTGGTTGCCAATTACAGCGGCGGCAACATGAGTGTTTTCAAAACCAATGACGACGGTTCCCTGCAGCCTTACACACAATTGATAGCCCACGAAGGCTATGGAGTGAATGTACAGCGGCAGGAAATGCCCCACGTGCATTGTACCATATTTTCACCCGATGAAAAATATGTATTTGCGACTGACCTCGGTAATGATCGTCTGTATCAATATAATTTTAATCCGGGTAATGCTGCACCCTTAACCCCTTCAGATCCGCCTTATTATGAATTGCCGGATAATTCCGGCCCAAGGCATATTACCTTTAGCCCCGATGGCAAATATGCGTACCTCCTGAATGAACTTTCAGGGCAGGTGATCGCTTTTCAATACAGCAATGGCAAGCTTACCCAAATTCAAACCATTGCTTCTGACAATACCGGCGGCAAAGGAGATAAAGGAAGCGCCGATATTCATCTTACACCGAATGGAAAATATTTATACACTTCCAACAGGGTAACCGCGAATGATGTGGTGCTTTTTAAAACTGAAAGTGAAGGCAAACTGACCGAAGTCGCACATCAGGCAGTGGGCGTGCATCCGCGGAATTTTATGATTGACCCCACCGGAAGATTTTTATTGGTAGCAAACCGCGACAGCAACAATATTCAGATATTCGTTATTAATAAAAATTTTGGATTGCTCCAGGATACTGGTGTGAAGATTGATATTGATCAACCTGTATGCTTAAAAATGATGCCTGTGAATTAATCAATTTGCCGCGCTCATTTTAATTGCCGGTTTTTTTTATTATCCTTCTGCATTTATTTCTATCGCCTATTTTCCTTATGAATCATTCCGATGAATGTTTTGTGCAATGCATGATTTTGTAAATTTGGTGTCAGCACAATAAATCCTCAATCAATGATAAAGGCAAAACCGGTTAAGCATCGTGAATTTTTAGATCAACTAAGCTTTGAACCATTGTCAAAAAATAACTGGAATAAATTGGTACAGCTTTTCGGAGAAAAAGGGGCTTGCGGAAATTGCTGGTGCATGTACTTCCGGTTAAAAAAATCTGATTTTGAAGAAGGGAAACATGACAATGGCAATAAGAGCAGTATGCAGGCACTTGTTTATTCAGACAAGCCGACGGGTATTGTTGCCTTATATGAAGGACAGCCAATTGCCTGGTGTGCATTTGCGCCGCGGGAAGATTTTCTCAAAATTGAAAACTCAAGAGTACATAAACGCATAGATACTGAACAGGTATGGTCAATACCATGTTTCTTCATTGATAAAAATTTCAGGCGGATGGGGGTTTCTGTCAGGCTTCTCAAGGGAGTGATCCGATATGCAAAGCAGAAGAAGATAAAAATAATTGAAGCTTATCCATCTATCCCCACACAGGAGAAACTGCCTGATGCGTTTGCGTGGACAGGCCTGTACATATCTTTTGAGAAAGCTGGTTTTAAAATAGTTGACCGTACTTCGAGAAACAGACCCATGGTGAGATATTATATCACAGAATAAAGATATGATACATTGTGATCTTTC
>JAHEZC010000116.1 GCA_023251275.1 Parafilimonas sp.
TTGACGATGAAGTGGAACATATAATAAAACTTATTGCTGAATATAAAAAAATTCCTGTGGTAATTGGCGGAGGTCACAACAATGCTTACGGATGTATTAAAGGTGCGGCTAAAGGATTGTATAAAGCAGGCCTGATACCAATTGCTGAAATCAATGCAATCAATTTAGATGCGCATGCAGATTATCGCCCGCTTGAAGGAAGGCATAGCGGTAATCCTTTCAGGTATGCAGAAGAAGATGGGTATCTTGAAAAATACTGTGTAATCGGATTGCACGAAAATTATCTTCCGCAGAATTGCTGGTTAGACATTGTAAACAATCCCTTTATAGACGTAATCACGTTTGAAGATATATTTCTCCATGAGAAAAGAAATTTTTTGCAGGCAATTGCACATGCTACAGGTTTTACGGAAGGCACTTATTGCGGCATAGAACTCGATATGGACAGTATCCAAAATGCTTTAAGCAGCGCAACTTCACCTGCAGGTGTTACAGCATTTCATGCAAGACAGTATGTTTATTTTGCTGCAATGGATTGCAAGGTTGCATATTTACATATTTGTGAAGGCGCATTTAAGCTGGCAGATGGCAGATCAGATGAAAGCACCGGTAAACTTATCAGTTATCTTGTAAGCGACTTTATTAAAGCAATGGATGTGGAATAAACAGGAAAGTAATTTGACCGGCAGCAGGAACAATCTTTTACTTCAATATATTCTTATTCGCTTTTCTTCGCAGGCTGATGCATGATAAGTTTATTGATCAATGCCTGTACTTCTGCGGAAGGAATTGCCTCAACGAGATATGCCTGTGTTTCACCTTTATCATTCCATTCATTGCTTCCATCATTTGCTACTTCAATATGTCCATATTGCAAGTGATAAAACGGCGCAAACCCTTTCACAGCAACCAATACAGCCGTTTCATCCCAGCTCATTCTTCCTGCACTGTCTTCAGCAGCCATGGGAATACAAATCCGAAACACATCTTTTACAGGGCTATTCCGAATGTTATCATTATGTATCAATGGCAGTCCCACTTTTATTTTTTTTCCTATTTCAAAACCGCTGAATAAAATATTTCCAGGCCAGTTATTAAAAACATATTGCGAAGCTTCAGCATCTATATGAACATTAAATTCCTTTCCCGAAGGAAATCTGCCTGCCATGCATACCAACTGTTTTACCTTTTGTTTCACTAATTCTTTCCCGTTCAGGGAAGAAAATTTATCTGCTTTTGATTGTAATAAATTAGCCAGGTTGGTAAGGAAACCCACTGTAACAATCGTTATACTTTTATCAGGTTGTGCAGCTAAAACTTTCCGATATATTTCTATTGCATCCGGAGCATCATCATTAATTTTTATGCTATGGGGATATTTTGCAAGCAAAGTATCTGTCCAGTACTGGCCATCTCTTAGTTCTGATGCTTTGCCTTTTGGCACACCGACCGGGATTCCGGGTCTGTTAAAATAAGTATTCAAAACATTCATCACCCCTGCTACTCCTTCATATTTTGTGCTGGCAATTGTGGCAAGTATTTTTGCTTGACCGCTGTCTGCAAAAGCGTGGAGCAAAGTAATAGCGCCCACATCATCGTAATCAGGTCCCATATCGCTGTCGAAAATGATGGAGACAGGCTTTGAATTTTTTTGTGCATGAACTGCAACTGCACAGCACATAAAATATACACAGAATATTTTTTTAAACATTTCTGATGAATGAATAGTTAAGAATATTACATACCTGCATAAATCAACAATCCAAGTCCTGCAATAAAAAATAAAAACATTGCTGTGATCAGCCGATTTGTTCCTTTTGGCGCATGCTGAAATTCCTTCCAGATAAATACCCCCCACAATGCAGCAACAAGTGTGGCACCCTGTCCAAGCCCATAAGAAATAGCGGCCCCGGCTTTACCTGCTGCAATAAGGTTAAAAGAGTTTCCAATTCCCCATATTAATCCGCCCAATATCCCAACGGCATGTGTGGAAAATTTTCCTCTGAAATAATCCCGGTAACTTGCAGGTGCGCCTTCAAATGGTTTTTTCATAAGAATTGTATTGAAAATAAAATTGCTGAGAAAAATACCAACAGAAAAAATAAATACGGCTGTGTAAGGTGTCATTTTGCCCGGAGCGGGGTTTTCAAAATTATCGAGGTCCATAGATGCGGCAATGAAACGATAGAAAAATGACATTAATACTCCCGCAACAAGCGAAATAATTATTCCTTTGGTAGAAACTTTTTTATTACCAGCACTTGCTTTTTTATAGGCGATTGCATTAATGATGATGGCGACAGCTACTAATGCCACACCTGTAAACAAAATTACCGGGTCACCTTTTTGCGATGCAGCATAATTTACTAATACACCTAATACCAATGCGAGACCAATACCTATCGGAAATGCAACTGCCATGCCCGCTATAGCGATGGCTGCTGAAAAAAGAATATTGGCAGCATTGAAAACGATACCTCCCGCAAATGCACTTAATACATTTGCTATATCGGCCTGGTGCAGGTCGTCTGCAGAACTTCTTCCCTTATCGCCAAAGCTCCCGAGTGTATGCGCAGAGATCAGGGAAAATAATAAAATACCGATCACATAGTCCCAGTAGAATAATTCGAAGCGCCATGTTTTTGCGGCAAGCTTTTGCGTATTGGCCCATGAGCCCCAGCATAACATGGTGATAATGCAAAACAAAACAGCTACGCCATAGTTCTCTATTATGAACATAAAAAAAGATTGAAGGATTATGAATCAAAAATTAATGTTCGGTTACAGATATGAAACACAATTTATGTTTTGGTTGCTGCAATCGTACAATATTACCTTTTGCAAAGAAAGGTAATTTATGTATGCTTAATTTAATGCCAGCAGGAATAGAATTTTTTTTTGCAGTGAAATATTTGAGATGCCTTGCATGCGTTAATTTCAGATCAAAAGAAATATGTTTGATATTTTCCTAATGCAATAAATTATTTGACGAAATCATTTGTGCAATAGAATCTCTTATATATTTGCAAATCTGAAATGCAAATCTGCGAATTATGAAAATTGTTTAAGGGCATCAGTTTGTTACACAAGCCCGAACATTTCTGCACATTTTCACGGTAGTTAAGCCGTGTGCTTATATTTATTTTCCGGGGCATAATTTTTATTTGTTGAATCTGTGAAGAGGACGTTGAACTGAGCGTAGCAACGATGTTCAATCTCTGCGATGCAGCCGGTACCATAAAAAACCATTTATTTATTTTCAAATTAATTTGTTTCAAATGATCTCATATACGCTTCAAAAAGTAAAAAATATATTTTCTTTCTTTCGCCAGTCACTTGCTGGAGATCACCAGGATTTTACAAAGGGGAGTATCCGGAAAGCTGTGATTTTACTTGCCATCCCCATGATCCTCGAAATGATGATGGAATCGGTATTTGCCGTAGTGGATATATTTTTTGTGGGAAGAATTAGCAACGAGGCAGTGGCGACTGTAGCACTTACAGAATCTGTATTGACGTTGGTATATTCAATAGCTATCGGGCTAAGCATGGCTGCAACAGCAATTGTGGCAAGAAGAATTGGCGAAAAAAATAATGAAGCTGCTGCAAGATCAGGCATGCAGGCAGTGATATTATCGCTGTTTATTACGGCATTAATAAGCATCGTGGGTTTCTTTTTTGCAGGTGATATTTTAGGACTGATGGGTGCATCAGAAAAAATTGTTTTTGATGGCGCTATTTATACCCGCATCATTTTTGGAGGCAGCATTGCCATTATGTTGCTTTTTCTTATCAACGGGATTTTCCGTGGCGCCGGTGATGCAGCGTTGGCTATGAAAAGTTTGTGGATAGCCAATATATGCAATATTATTCTTTGTCCTGTGCTGATTAATGGTTGGGGACCATTTCCTCATCTGGGCCTGATGGGCGCTGCTATTGCAACTACTACCGGAAGAAGTGTGGGTGTACTCTATCAACTGTTCCGGTTGTTCGGGAATAAAAGTGTGATCAGGATAAAGTTGAATTATTTTATACCGGATTGGAAAATCATAAAGTCTGTATGGAATATTGCATGGACGGGTACAACACAATTTTTGATCGGCTCAGCAAGCTGGATAGTGCTGGCAAGGATTATGGCAGAATTTCATGCAGCCGCACTTGCGGGTTACCAGGTGGCGATCCGCATCATTATGTTTTTTCTTCTTCCTGCATGGGGCCTGAGCAATGCCGCTGCAACGCTGGTAGGACAAAACCTCGGAGCCATGCAGCCGCAACGTGCAGAACAGAGTGTGTGGAAGGTGGCAAAATACAATGCTGTTTTTATGGTGTTGGTTTCCATATTTTTCTTCCTGTTCTCACAGCCGCTGGTTGATTTTATGAATAAAGACGCCGGTGCAAGACAGTATGCGATACAGGCTTTGCATATTGTGAGCCTCGGCTATATATTTTATGGGGTTGGTATGGTGATGATGAACGCATTCAACGGGGCAGGAGATACGAGAACACCCACTGTTGTCAATCTTTTTTGTTTCTGGGCTTTTCAAATTCCGCTGGCTTATTTGCTCGCACTGCATTGGAACTTTGGTCCTGAAGGAGTATTCATTGCGATTGTAGTTTCTGAATCATTGATTACGGTGGTGAGTGTAATTTTATTTCGGGGAGGCAAGTGGAAAAAAGTGAAAGTGTGAGATAAAAAATGTGTGTGCTGAAATTTTAGAGATAATCATGGCCTTTATTTCTGCCCTTAAATGTGTATGGTGAAATCGTAAATGTGGCCGCAACAGGTTTACAGATTTGATGATGTGGATTAATGCCTTTTTTATATTGAATGATGTGTTGTAATATATTCTTTTAATGTAAAGAACATAAAATGCAGCATCTCTGATCATTTATAACCACGCTGATTTTCTGCATAGATGATATGAGTATGCAATTGAAAATTTATAATCTTACTTTAAAATACTGTCAATTCTGCTTAGCTCATCATCAGTAAAAACATAATTGATAATGCATTGAAGTGAATCAATTATTTGTGCAGGTTTGCTAACGCCAATCAATACAGAAGTGATGCGTGGATCTTTTATAATCCATGCAAGGGCCATCTGTGCCAATGATTGCCCGCGTTCTTCTGCAAGCAAGTTTAGCTTGCGTACTTTTTCTATTTTGTCATCTGTTACCTGTTCATCTTCCAATGCACCATTGCCACGATGGCTTGCCGCTCTTGAATCTTCAGGTATGCCGTTTAAATATTTATTAGTGAGCAGCCCTTGCGCCAAAGGAGAAAAAGGAATACAACCAACCCCTTCATTTCCTAAAAGTTCGAGTAACCCGTTTTCAACCCAACGGTCGAACATGGAATATTTTGGCTGATGAATTAAACACGGTGTACCCAATTGCTTTAATATCAGGATAGCTTTCGCTGCTTCTTCGGGCTGATAACTTGAAATACCTGCATACAATGCTTTACCCTGGCGAACAATTAAATCAAGTGCGCCCATCGTTTCTTCCAAAGGTGTTTCAGGGTCAGGACGATGATGATAAAATATATCAACATAATCGAGACCCATGCGCTGCAGGCTTTGATCTAAACTCGCCACCAGGTATTTCTTTGAACCCCAATCACCATAAGGCCCCGGCCACATGGGCCAGCCTGCTTTGCTTGAAATAATCAGTTCGTCGCGGTAGGGTTTAAAATCTTTTTTGAAAACACTGCCAAATGTTTCTTCTGCAGAACCTGGAGGTGGACCATAATTGTTTGCAAGATCGAAATGCGTAATGCCTTTATCAAAAGCAAGACGTAAAATATTACGTGCATTTTCAAATTGATCTATCTCACCGAAGTTGTGCCATAAGCCGAGAGATACCAATGGCAATTTAAGCCCGCTGTTTCCGCAACGACGGTATTCCATACCTTGATAACGCTGCGCATCTGGTGTGTAAGTCATTTTTATTTTTTTATTGAATTATACTTTACAAAGATGCTTTTTTTGCAAATGCTTATTCAGAATATTATCCATTATTAAAAAGAAAAAATTGCCGAACAATTATTCGATTTTAAAAACCTTCGAAAATTACTTTAAAATTCTTCAATCCCACATGCTAAAATACCTTGATGGCCGCAGCATAAAAAATAAACATCGGCAACCATTCATCTGCTGTCTGCGTTATTCTTTTGAGTTCAGTAAGCCATCATGTCTTCATCACTAACATATACTCCTACTGCTAACTTCAAAATACAAACAGCGATGAAAAAAAATTTATTATTTATTGCCGTGCACCTGTTAATTACCTTGAATGGGTATTCATTTACGCAAAATGTTACTGTGCAAAATCATGTGTTTACTCCTGCAAGTTTTAGTATTAACCTCGGAGATACCATTCGCTGGACCTGGGTTGGCGGGTCACACACTACCACCTCACTCACTATTCCTTCAGGATCGTCTGCCTGGGATCATTCAATCACTTCTTCCAGCACAACCTTTGTATATGTACCTTCCAAAACCGGTACGTATAATTATAAATGCACGCCTCATTTTGCTATGGGAATGACAGGCAGTTTTACTGTTGTTTGCCAGCAGGCAACAGTACAGATTTCAGCAGCCGGAGCAAATACCTTTTGCAAGGGCGGATCAGTCCAGTTAAATTCAAGTGTATCATCGGGCATCACTTCCCGTCAATGGCAGAAAGGCGGGACAAATATTGCCGGAGAAACCGGCGCCACTTACATTGCCAAAGCAAACGGTTCCTACACCCTGAAGGTTACAAATGGTTGCGGAAGTATGGCAACTTCCAATGCAATCATTGTTACAGTAAACACTTTGCCTGAGGCTGTCATCACTCCGTCAGGTTCGGTAAATCTTTGTTCAGGTAATGAGATAATACTTCAGGCAACTGTAGTTGCAGGCGTCGCTTACCAGTGGCAACGCGGCGTTAATAACATCTCGGGAGCTACGTCAGCCACCTATAAAACCGCAAAAGGCGGCAGCTACAAAGTCGTGGTAACTAAAACTTCAACCGGTTGCGTTAAAACGTCTAAAGCAACAAAGGTTACAGTAGTCACTTGCAATACATCAGATTTTGCAGAATTTAAGAATAATGAAATTAAAATTTATCCCAATCCTTCAGCTAACAGCTTCAATGTTTCCATTGCTTCTTACAAGAGTGATGATTATTTTTTAATCGTCTTTGATCTAAACGGGAAAATGGTTGGCAACACAAGAATTAGTGCAAAAACCTTTTCATTCGGAAACAGCCTGAATCCGGGTATCTACTTTATCGAGGTGAGAAAAGCCAATACACTTGTTGCAAGAGAAAAGGTAATCAAAGAGAAGTAAAAATCGTTATCGGAAAATATTTCTATCAGTGTATAAATCCTTTTGTACGTTACAGGAATATTGTACGTTGACCGGAATAATGAGTACCAATAAAAAATGACCGGTGCGAATGTGCAACTCCTTTTTCCATTTATCTTTATTCGCCTAAATAAATAAGAAGTTCCAAACTCAGTTGCAATATTAGTTCAAGTAAAAATCAT
>JAHEZC010000117.1 GCA_023251275.1 Parafilimonas sp.
GCCTTATACACCCGGAGCCACATTCAACGGGATGCTTTCTCCCATTACAAATTATGCCATTGCAGGTGCAATATGGTACCAGGGTGAAGGCAATACGGTTGCGCCAACAACTTACAGCAGGCTGCTCACATCTATGATAGATGCATGGCGAAAGGCATGGAATAAAGATCTGCCATTTTATTATGTACAGATAGCGCCATTTACGTATGGCAATAATAATATAGGCAGCTTGTTGCGCGAACAGCAAGCAAAAGCCATGTCTCATCATAATGCCGGTATGGCAGTAATAACAGACCTTGTGGATAATATCAAAGACATTCATCCTAAAAACAAGCATGATGTAGGCTATCGCCTCGCTGACTGGGCATTGGCAGAAACCTATCACAAGAATGGGGTTATTTATAAAAGCCCGATGTATAAAAGCATGGAAGTGCAAAATGATAAATTAATTGTCACATTCGAAAATGCACCTAACGGCCTTGTGGCAAAAGATAAAACCATCACGGAAATATTTGTTGCGGGTGCAGATAAAATTTTCTTTCCGGCAGAAGCAAGGATTGAGAATGATAAACTGATCGTATGGAATAAAAATATAGCTGTGCCTGTTGCGGTACGATATGGTTTCAGCAATGCAGGTATCGGTAATTTATTCAGTAAAGTAGGCTTGCCGGTTTGTCCGTTCCGCACAGATGATTGGGAAGCGGATACAGGAAAAACTGCACAATAAGCAGGTTAATATTTGTACAAAACTTTTGGAAAGTTTTAAAGCTTTCCAAAAGTTATTATCTTTTTTCTGCATCAGTACTATGTACTTTCGCATATTCGTTTTAACCTTTCCGTGAGCATCAAAAGCTTTGAATGAAAAAATCGGTAAAAATACTTTGGAAGTTTTTTCTCGCAAGCCTGTGTATATTCATCCTCATTCTTCTTTTTGCAAACTGGGGATTATTTGGTAAAATGCCTACCATTGAAGAGCTGCAAAATCCTTCCGCTTCCCTCGCAAGCCAGGTTTATGCAGATGATGGCACACTGATGGGAAAATACTATCTCGAAGACCGGGTAAATGTGCAATACAGGGATATCAGCAAATATATAGTTCAGGCGCTTATTGCAACGGAGGACGAACGCTTTTATGACCATAGCGGCATTGACCCGCGTTCCATCGCAAGGGCATTTTTTTCACTGGGTTCCGAAGGCGGCGGCAGCACTATAACCATGCAGACTGCAAAAAATCTCTTTACCAATTACAACCGCAACATGCTGGCTCGCATTCCCCAAAAAATAAAGGAGGCGATCATTGCCATAAAGCTCGAAAGAAATTTCACCAAAGAAGAAATTATCACCTTATATCTCAATACAGTTCCATTCGGCGATAATGTCTATGGCATACGGAATGCATCCAAAACTTTTTTTTCCAAAGAGCCCGACCGCCTGAGCGTTGAGGAAGCTGCGTCGTTGATTGCCATGCTCAAAGGGTCAACTATGTACAATCCGCGGGTCTATCCCTCAAGGGCAAGAGAACGAAGAAATGTGGTGATTGACCAAATGGTACGAAATGATTATCTACAGGAAAAGCTTGCTGATTCTATCAAAACTTTACCTATTAAACTCAACTACCAAAAGCTGGATGAAACGGCAGGCCTTGCTCCTTACTTCAGGATGGTACTTGGCGAAGAAATGAAAAAATGGTGCAGGGATCATAAAGGAAGGGATGGGGATCCTTATGATCTGTACCGGGATGGCTTAAAGATATATACTACACTTAATCCGCGTATGCAATTATATGCAGAAGAATCAGTGGCTAAGCATATCAGTTATATGCAGAAAATTCTCAGTTCACAAAGCAATATTAAAAACGGCAGTGTCTGGAAAGGGCATGAGAATGTGCTGGACGCAGCAATGAAGCAAAGTGAAAGATGGAAAAACATGAAGAAAGATGGCGCAAAAGATGAAGACATACGCAAGTCTTTTTTTGTAAAAACAAGAATGAAAGTTTTTGCCTGGAACAATAAACGTGAAAAGGATACTACGATGTCGCCGTATGATTCTATAAGGTATTGTCACCAGATGCTGCAGGCAGGCTTTATGGCAATGGATCCATTGAGCGGAGAAGTAAAAGCATGGGTGGGCGGTATTGATTTTAAAACGTTCAAATATGATCATGTAAATATTAACACGAGAAGACAGGTGGGCTCTACTATTAAACCTTTATTATACAGTCTTGCTATCGAAGACGCAGGCTTTACGCCCAATACGCCGGTGGAAGACATGCAGCAAAATTTTAAAGGATATGGACTGGTGCCCGCTACATCATCCACCTGCACAGGAGCTACTATCCCTATGGCCGAGGCGCTCGCTTTGTCAAGAAACTGCGCTACAGCTTATATCATGAAGCAGCTTGGCACAGATGGCAATGAGGGCCCAAAGCGTTTTGTTGATTTTCTCAGGCAATGCAATGTGCAGGCTAAAATTGATCCTTATCCTTCCATTGCAATAGGCAGTTCTGAAATTTCACTGTTCGAAATGATGCAGGCATACAGTATGTTGCCAGGCCGGGGATTTAATGTAACACCTATGTATATTACCCGGATAGAAGATAAGAATGGAAATGTATTGCAGACTTTCCTTCCGCAACGCAAAGAAGTCATCAGTGATGTGACTGCGTATTCCATTATCAGCATGATGCAGGGTGTAATGCAGTTCGGCACGGGACGCAGAATCTGGAGCTATGGCGTAAATGGAGAGATCGCCGGAAAGACAGGAACCACAAATGATAACAGTGACGCATGGTTCATGGGTTTTACACCGCAACTGCTTTGCGGCGTATGGACAGGATGCGACGACAGGTTTATCCGTTTCAACAGTACAAGCATAGGACAGGGCTCTTCCGTTGCACTTCCTGTATGGGCTTATTTTTATGAAAAAGCAACCAGTGACGGAGCACTTGCGCTCGATACAAAATCAACATTTGCAAAACCCGATGTAATACAAAACGATATTACTTATGACTGGATAAATGATGTGCCACTTCAATTAGGCGCAGAAGGTGAAGATGCAGGTAATGGCAATTCGGCAGATTACGGTGATTACATACCACCGGATATAAAGCCTGAAAATATTGCTCCGGAAAGTCAACTGCCATCAAATGATACCTCTAAAAAAAGAAATCCGCAAAAACCTTCCGCAAATAACCCGCAGCCCAAAGCGGTAATGCCAAAGAAACCAGGCTGAAAACTGTAAGCCTTGCGCACATAAAGTATGATGCAATTCCGCGGCTGATCGGGTAAGGTTTATCACTTTTTTTGTGATTTTTCAGCTTATTAAAAAAAGCTCATTTTTTCTAAGGCTCTTTTTTTGCGCAGCAGATAAGTAAAGAGATGCTTTATTGCCTCGTGCAATATGGCGATTGATTTTTCGGTATTCAATTCCCGGTCTAAAATCAGTTTCTCTTTGTTCATACCGAAACCTTTTTGAAAAAATAAACTTTGATGAGATCTGCGGTAATCACATATAATATTAAAATTCCGGCAATAATGCCTGACAGTTGAAGCGGGGGCACTACCAATCCTATCTGTTTTGCAAAAGGCATGAATGGCAATAATAAAGTAATGACAAGTGCAAGCACACTGAATAATATCAAAAATTTACCAGGCACGCTTTTCCAGAGCGACTTATGTGTGCGCATAACGAATAGTATAAGTAATTCTGTGCAAATGGATTCAATAAACCAGCCTGTATGAAACATATCTTCATTGGCTTTGAAAAGTTTGTATAATGCAAAGAATGTAAGATAATCGAATACCGAACTGTGCAAACCAAAAACGATCATAAAATTTTTGAGTTGGCTGATGTTCCATTTCTGAGGGACCCGCAATTCATCTTCATCTACATTGTCTGATGAAACAGCCATGTAGGGAAAATCAGTTAAGAAATTAGTCAGCAATATCTGTTGCGGCAGCATGGGCAGAAAAGGTAATATTAACGAAGCGCCCGCCATACTGAACATATTGCCAAATGTAGCGCTGGTATTGATATAAATATATTTGAGCGTGTTGAGAAAGGTTTTTCTGCCCTCCATAATTCCTGCATTTAAAACTGCCAAATCCCTTTCGAGTAAAACAATATCAGCCGCTTCCCTCGCAACATCCACTGCATTATTGATAGAGATGCCTGCATCGGCTGCATTAATAGCAGCCACATCATTAATGCCATCACCCATGTATGCAACTGTATTGCCTGCTTTCTGCAAAGCCCTGACGATGATTTCTTTCTGCTGCGGCTCAATCTCTGCAAATACATTCGTTTTTCGTACTTTATGCACCAATGCTTCGGGGCTCATATTCCGTATTTCAGGGCCCGTAATTATCCGTACATTTTTCATTCCGATTTTCTGCGCTATGTATGCAGCTACAGGCTTATTGTCCCCGGTAATTACTTTCAGGCCAACACCATTTTTGTTCAGTTGCTGTATTACTTCTATTACGCCAGGCTTTGGCGGGTCGAACAACAACACAAATCCTGCAAATATCATTTGCTGTTCATCTTCTTTGGTAAAATCTTTTTGATTGCATGGTTTATAACAAATACCAATAGTGCGAAATCCTTCATTACTGTATTGATTGTACAAATCATCAATTTTATTTTTTACATCTCCAAAGGGTATTGCTGAACCGTTGGAGAGTAATGCCTTATCGCATATCTCAACAATATTTTTTACAGCGCCTTTGGTAATAAGCTGCCATTGATCATCTTTTTGCACACAAACGCTTAAACGTTTCCTGATAAAGTCATACGGTATCTCATCTGTTTTTTTATAACCATCAGCAGAAACATTTTCCATTGCTCTCAGCGCAATATCCATCGGATTGGGAAACCCTGTTTCAAAAAAGGCATTGAGATAAGCCATCTGTTTTACACCTGCATTTTCATTGCCATCAATATCAATAATGGAGGAAACTTTAAGAACCCCTTCTGTAAGCGTACCTGTCTTATCTGAGCAGAAAATATTTATTTCGCCCATGTTCTGAATGGAAGACAATTTTTTTACAATTACTTTTTTTTGCGACATCCTTTTAGCCCCGGAAGACATAGCAATGGTCATGATTGCGGGCAATAACTCAGGCGCCATGCCAACTGCTAATGCAAGTCCAAACAACAACGAATCAATCAATGGCCGCTCGAAATAAATATTCGCAGCCAGTATCACAATAGAAAGTATAATAGTGATCTGCATCAATAGGAATCCAAACTTCCTGATACCTCTTTCAAATGCTGTTTCCAACGCCGGGGCCTTGATGCTTTCGGAGATATTGCCAAACACTGTGTCTTTGCCGGTAAGTACAGCAACAGCTTTGCCTGTACCGCATACTATGCTTGTGCCTTCAAACAATACGTTCTTCCTCTTGGCTAACGGCGTATCTTCGGGCAGCTCTCCAACTGCTTTGGATGACGGATAGCTTTCACCGGTTAATGTTGCTTCATTTGCATGCAGATCATTTTCTTCTATTATTAAGCAGTCTGCCGGAATAATATCACCGGCCGTAAATAGTAAAATATCACCCGGTACAACATCTTCGCAGTACACTTCTTCCTCTTTACCATCTCTCAGCACTTTTGCCTTGGTACGAATGATAGATTTCAATGCTTCTACTGCCTTGCCTGCATTGTGTTCCTGTATGTAGCTGAGCGTTCCTGTGGACAATAGTATAAACAGGATGATGAATACATCAGATGTTTCGCGGAGAAAAGCCGAGATAATAACAGCAGCAACCAACAATAAAACGAGCGGACTTTTGAACTGCGATAAAAACAGCAATATAGTTTTCAGCCAGGCGGGCTTGACATTTTTTTGTACGCGAAGTTGTTTTAGCTTTTGCAATGCCATATCATTGCTTAAACCATCGCTGGAGCTATTGAGAGTTTGCAATACTTCCTCTGCTTTGTACTGCCAGAATTGTCGGATGTTCATGAAGAAAAATAACTGTTAAGTTAAAGATTTGGGGAATGAAAGCACAAATAAAATATTTTATGGCGAAAGTACTTTCCGCATATTGCTTTGGAATAGTTCCATTTCTGCAAAATCTTTCATAAAATAACATTCCTCAGAAATTTATTCACAGCATGGGCGTTGTTTTGTCTTTAAGCATATTTTAGCAAAAACATAAAACCTTCGTAATGGCTGTATTGCTGCAAGTACCAGACACCTCCAAGTTAATAAATGCTGCAACAAACGGATTGCAGCAGGCGTCAGAAAAAATCAATCTCTGGAGTTTACTCGATAAAGGCGGATGGCTGATGTACCCGCTTTATTTTCTTTTTGCTGCTGCAATATTTGTTTTTTTTGAAAGACTGATTGCCATCAAAAAAGCTTCAAGGATTGACCTCAATTTCATGAACATTATACGCGACAACATCATGACGGGTAACGTGACTGCAGCCCGCAACCTTGCCAAAAATACAGATAACCCTGTGGCACGAATGATTGACAAAGGCATTCAGCGTATTGGCAAGCCTATTGATAATATCGAGAAAAGCATGGAGAATGTGGGGAAACTTGAAATGTATAAAATGGAGCGAAATCTGTCCATTCTTTCGCTCATTGCAGGCATTGCACCGATGTTCGGATTCCTCGGAACTATTGTAGGAATGATACAATTGTTTTACGAGATCAACAGTACCGGTAATTTTGAACTGAGTGTAATTGCAGGTGGCATCTATGTAAAAATGATCACTTCAGCGAGCGGTTTGATCATTGGCCTGGTCGCCTATGTAGGATATAACTTTTTAAGCACACAGGTTGATAAAACAGCAAATAAAATGGAAGCATCGAGCGCTGAGTTTATTGATATTTTGCAGGAGCCGACGAGATAAATAAAAGTTTAAAGTTCAACGTTTAAAGTTCACAGTTGGGTGAATTGCAAACTACAAACTACAAACCTCAAACCACCAACAAATATCATGGATATACGAAGACGATTAAAAGCGCATCCGCAGGTACATACCGGTGCATTGAATGATATATTATTCATATTACTATTATTTTTCTTAATTGTATCAACGCTTGCCAACCCAAATGTGATAAAAGTGAACAATCCAAAGGGTCAGAAAGATACCAAGGTAAAACAGCATATTGTTGTTTCGATTGACAAGGATCAGAAAATCTATATCGGCCAGAAGCAAATAGATGAAAACAGGCTTGACAGTATTTTAAAATATGAAGTAAACAGAATACGACCGCTTCTTGACACACCTTCTGTCGTTATTAATGCGGATACGATCTCATACTACGGACAGGTATTTCGTATCATGCAATCTGCAAAGCGAGCAGGAGCAAAGGTTGTAGCGAATGTGAAATGATGGTGGAAGTCATTCAGTCAATAAGTCATTGAGTAATCAGGTCATAAGGTAATTAACTTAATATACTATGGATTAAAAATCCATAGGTTAAAATACAGTTGACTGAAAGTCATTTGAACTTGCTGTAAACAGCATTCAAAACTGTAAACTGAAAGTTCATTAAAACTACTCAAGA
>JAHEZC010000644.1 GCA_023251275.1 Parafilimonas sp.
AAATCCATGAAACCTCAACACCCTGTTTCCTGCAAGCAATGTGAGAATCATACCTGTTTCTTCAATCAGTATGGTTCATCTATAAATCACAGTTTGATTGAATCAATAAAATATCAATCGGATTATTTGCAGGGACAATATATCATTCACGAAGGGAGTCTTATTCTCGGGATTTTTTTCGTCCAACGGGGCAAAGTAAAGATCTTTTCATCGGGTCTGAATGGAACTCAGCAGATCGTGCGTCTTGTGCAGGCTGGTGAATCACTTTGTTTCAGGGGGTGGGGAAGAACAACCTACCTCACCAGTTCTGTTACACTGGAAGACAGCAGGATATGTTATTTTGAGAGCAAGGATTTTATGCAAGCGTGCAACATTTCCGAACTCTCAATGCACCTTGTATCCTATCTTGGCAATGAACTTGAAAATGCCGAAAAAAGATTAAAATACCTTATGCAAATGAACGTCAGGGAAAAAACCGCTGAAGCACTCCTGTTCATGAAAAAAAGTTTTGGCATAAATAACAAAAATGAGTTGGATGTATACATGAGCCGGAAAGATGTTGCCGCCATTGCAGGTACCAGCGAGGAACTCATTATTCGCCAGTTATCTGAATTTGAAAAAGAAAAACTCATTGAGAGACGGGACCGCGGAAGTAAAATTGCATTAATCGATGAAAAAAGATTAAACCAACTGGTCAGCAAGTACAACGTTTTTTCATAAACGGGCTCATTTACCACTTGCCTGTTATTTATTCTTTCCTGAAACTCACGCACAAACTACATTTCATTTGTAAAGATTCGTGTTTCACCATCATTGGCATATGGTGTAAAATCATCTGCAAAATTTTGTCAAAGTAGCAGATTTTATAGTCATTTGTTCCCAAATTCCGTGAACATGATTTCCTTCTCACTGCAAAGGAGAATGATTCGGCAAGTCCTGATAACAATCCATCATTATTTTGCAGCCCTGCTGAAAGGTTTTCCATTTTTTTTATGCACCCTTGTTTGCTTACTGCTTCTTAGACCGTAGTTTGAATTGTGGAACAAGTATTCATTTGAATACGCACTTTATGATGTACTACAGGTGAAGCCTGGCTATGCAATAAACAAAAAAGTGACTTAATATAAGCTTCTAATATCAATTTATATGGAAGAAGATAATAACAAAAACCACAAAACCGACCGCAGAAATTTCCTGAGAAAAAGTTTAATTTCCGGATGTGTTCTTGCTGCAGGTGCTATTGGTTTTGAAAAAGTTTTTTCCGGTGAGAAAGATTCCGGAGAAAAAGTAAAAGTGCTTACACCCGATGGAAAAGTGTACGAGGCAAGTTCGGATCATCTGAAAGAATACCGTCCGCCACCTGTAACGAATGCCGAAGCCCGCAAAGGAATTCCGAACAAAAAATTTGTGATGGTCATTGACCTTGCAAAATGTGATGGCTGTAAAACATGCACGGCAGTATGCCAGGCAATGCATTTTACAGAACCTGACCGGGAATGGATAAAAGTGTTTAAGATGAAGGACGCTGAAACCCTTGCTCCTTACTTTTTCCCAAAACCCTGCTATCATTGTGATAACCCTCCCTGTACAAAAGTTTGCCCTGTGAATGCTACGTTTAAGAGGCAGGATGGGATTGTGCTTATTGATAATGAACGCTGCATCGGTTGCCGCTGCTGCATGGCTGCCTGTCCTTATTCTACACGGTTCTTCAACTGGAGCCACCCGGATCCCAAGCAGCTTGCTGCAATCGGTAATATTCATTATTCACCCGAACAAAGTATTCCGCGCAGAATGGGAACAGTGGAGAAATGCGATTTCTGCCCGGATATGCTCAGGCAAGGTAAGATGCCCGCCTGCGCAAACGGATGCCCAATGAATGCCATATATTTTGGCGACCAGAATTAAGATGCAGTGACGAACGCATCGTGGGTAACTGTAAAATTAAGCAAGTTCTTAGAGGATAATGCCGGATACCGGCAGCTTGAAGAATTGGGAACCCAACCTCGTGT